>NZ_MCRJ01000066.1 GCF_001720135.1 Methylobrevis pamukkalensis | reverse complement strand
GGCCGATCGGTTCAGGTCTCTCGGCAGGCCGCTCTCATTGCTGAAGCGGCGCCTGTGAAGTTTGACATATCTCTTTGCATATTCTAGATACTATTTATCCCACTCAGGATATGATCCATGATCACTGGCCCCCAGATGCGCGCTGCCCGCGCCTTGCTCGGTATCGACCAAAAGACCCTAGCCGAACTTGCGGGACTTTCCGTGCCGACGATCCAGCGCATGGAGGCTAGCCACGGTAACGTGCGCGGCGTCGTCGACAGCCTGACCAAGGTCGTGGCGGCACTCGAACTCGCCGGGGTCGAACTGATCGCAGACGGCTCTGCCAGCACGGCAGGCGGACGCGGCGTGCGTCTGAAAGTGCCGCCACCCAGACACTGATCCCTCAACCCGCGACGGCGACCGCCGACGAAAGCCTGCGATCCCGCCGCTCCCTTCCCAAAGGTGCGGCCACAGATGAAAGACCAGACCACCAGACAGAGCGACGCTCCCAGCTTCGCCGAGCTCTTCACACCTAAACTCGTCACCGTCCTGCGCGAAGGCTACGGGCTGACGCAGCTGCGCACGGACGCAATCGCCGGGCTGACCGTCGCCATCGTGGCTTTGCCGCTTTCGATGGCCATCGCGATCGCATCCGGCGCGACCCCGGCGCAGGGGCTCTACACGGCCATCGTCGGCGGCTTTCTTGTGTCGCTCCTCGGCGGATCGCGATTCCAGATCGGCGGACCGGCCGGGGCCTTCATCGTGCTGATCGCGGCGACCGTGGCCCAGCACGGGATGGAGGGGCTGATCCTGGCCACGTTCCTTTCGGGGCTGATGCTCGCCGTCGTGGGGTTCCTGCGGCTTGGCACCTTCATAAAGTTCATTCCCTTTCCGGTCACGGTGGGGTTCACGGCGGGCATCGCGGTCATCATCTTCGCCAGCCAGGTCAAGGAACTGTTCGGCCTAACGCTGGCGAATGAACCGGGGGAACTGCTGGAGAAGATCCCCGCGCTCTGGGAGGCTCGGGACAGCCTGACGCCGGCGGCGTTCGGCCTGTCCGTGGCGACTGTCGCGGTCATCCTCGGGCTGCGGCGCTGGCGTCCGCACTGGCCGGGCATGCTGATCGCCGTCGGCCTTGCCGCGGCCGCGACGGGATTGCTGGCGCTGCCGGTTCAGACCATCGGCACGAAATTCGGCGGTATCCCCTCGTCGCTTCCGGCGCCAAGCCTGCCGTCCCTTTCGATGGAAGCGATCCTCGCGGTTCTCCCGGCGGCCATCTCCTTCACCCTGCTGGGCGCCATCGAGTCGCTGCTGTCAGCCGTCGTCGCCGACGGCATGACCGGCCGCAGGCATCGCTCGAACTGCGAGTTGGTGGCGCAAGGTGCGGCCAATATCGGGTCGTCCCTGTTCGGCGGCTTCTGCGTGACCGGCACGATCGCGCGGACCGCGACCAATGTCCGCGCCGGGGCGCATGGCCCGGTGGCCGGCATGCTGCACGCGCTGTTCATCCTGCTTTTCATGCTCATCGCGGCACCGCTCGCCTCGTACATCCCGCTGGCGGCGCTCGCCGGGGTGCTGGCCGTCGTGGCCTGGAACATGATCGAGAAACCGGCCATCGCGATCCTCCTCCGCTCGGGCTGGGGCGAGGCGACAATTCTCGGCGCCACCTTCTTCCTCACCATCTTCCGCGACCTGACCGAGGCCATCGTCGTCGGCTTCGCCCTCGGCTCGGTTCTCTTCATTCACCGCATGAGCCGCACGACCGAGGTTGCAACGGATGGTGCGTTTGTCGGCCGCGACGAAGCCGACAGCGCGCACCCGCGCGGCGCGTACCGCGAGGAGCAGGCCGCGAACCCCGATGTCGTCATCTACCGGATCACCGGCGCGCTGTTCTTCGGCGCGACCGCCTCGATCGGGTCGGTCCTCGACCGCATCCAGGACACCCACAAGGCACTGATCGTCGATTTCTCGGCCGTGCCGTTCCTCGACTCGACCGGCGCCAACATGATCGAGGGTCTCGCGCACAAGGCGCAGAAGCAGGGGGTCGCGCTCTGGCTCACCGGCGCCACCCGGGACATCCAGCGTGTGTTCGTGACCCACGGACTGAAGCGTCCGCTGGTCCACTATGCCGCCACGGTGGACGAGGCTCTGACCAAGGTGCGCGATGGTGCCGCCACAGGTCAGGAGGCCGCCTGATGCCCGGTGCCCTCAGGGACAAGCGTCGCCCGCAGCGCCGCCGAAGCGGGCCGGCCGAAGCACGCAGGCGCTTCGTCCTCGACGCGCTGACACGTCCGCGGACGCAGGCGGAACTGCGCGACGCGTTGGGCATGAGCAACAGCGGCATCCTGCATCTGCTGCGGCGCCTAGAGCGGGATGGACTGGTGCGACCCGCCGAACGGGTGTGCTGCACCCGGATCTGGGAGCGGGCGAAAGATCGCGCGGTGGACCCTCGGCCATGACCTCCGAACCCTTGAAAGGCACCGGCCGCCAGCCCGAATTGCCGCCTGGATCGGAAGTGGTGCTCGAAATGGCGAGGCATGCGGGACAAGACGGCGTGACAACCGACGATCTATTGGTGGACGGCCTCGATGCGGACTCGTTGGCCGAGCGCCTTGTCGATCTGGGTCTGTTGCGGGTGCAGCGCGCGGGACACTACACACTGACGGAGCAAGGTCAGACCATTCTGACTCCCGGAAAGGAACAAAGCTGGTTCAACCGCACAGTCCTCGGCGCAGGACTGACCTCCGCCCTAGGGGATTTCTGCTACGAGACGACAACGGTGATCCTGCCAGGCTTTCTGGCGGTGCTGGGGATTCCCGCGGCGGCGTTGGGAGTCATCGAGGGCGTCGCCGACGCGGTGGCGAGTTTCACCAAGATGGTTGCGGGCCATGTCGCCGACAGGTTCGGACATCGAAAGATGCTTGTGTTGCTGGGATATGGACTGACACCGGCCGGTCAGGCGCTGATCGCGCTGGCATTCGGCTGGCCGCTGATCCTGCTGGGGCGCATCGCGTCTTGGTTCGGCAAGGGGCTGCGCGGCCCTTTGCGCGATGCGATCATCGTTCAGGCGATCACGCCCGAGACCCGGGGCCGCGCCTTCGGCTTTCACCGCGCGATGGACACCCTGGGCGCCATCTTCGGCCCGCTGTTGGGGATCTGGGCCCTGGGATGGGCGCAGGGATTCGACTGGCCCGACCCGGCCGACGCCTTTCGCATGGTATTCTGGCTGACGCTCATCCCCGGGGCGTTGGCGTCCTGGCCTTTCTGATGCTCGTGCGCGATCCGGAGCGATCGCCCAACCCGGAGTTGCGCCTCGTCTCGTCGCTGACGGGCCTGCCTGCGCGGTTCCGACGCTATCTCGGCGCAGTCGGCCTGTTTGGTCTGGGGGATTTTTCGCACAGCCTGTTGGTTCTTGCGGCGACCACGCTGCTGACGTCCCGGATGGGCGTCGTGCAGGCGGCGCAGATCGCGGGTCTGCTCTATGTCCTGCGGAATGTTGTGCAACTGGCCGCGTCGTATCCTATCGGCGCACTGGCGGACCGGATCGGCGCGGGGCGCGTGCTGGTGGCGGGATATGCGCTCGGGGCGCTCACGGCCGTTCTTGTCGCCACGGCTTTCGCGGCGGGTGCGGATACGCTGTGGCTGCTTGCGCCGATCTTCGGGATTGCCGGGCTCTATGTGGCGGTGCAGGAGGCGCTGGAAGCCACGGTGACAGCAGGCCTGGTCAGCGAGGACACCCTGGCCACAAGCTACGGTGCCCTCGGGATGGTGAATGGCACAGCCAAGCTTTTCTCCAGCTCCGCCGTCGGGCTGATCTGGACGCTGGCGTCGCCGGTTCTGGCGTTCGCAGTGGCGGGGGGGCTGATGGCGGCCGGAACTCTCGCCATGATCCGGTTTCGAGCGACCACGGCTACTTGATCGTTTGCAGGCAGCCCGCGCCGCAGGGCTCGTGCTCGACCTGGATCGTGCTGTGCGCGATCCCGAACCCGTGCTCCAACCCCTCGGCAAGGTCGAGCAGCACCGCATCGGTGTCCTGCGCCCCGCTGACCACATGCACCGCGCGTGCCGTGCGCGTGGTCGAGAGCGGCCAGATATGCAGGTCATGCACATCGCGAATGCCGTCCTGCCGGGCAAGCCACGCGGTGACCTCGCCCGGGTCCGCCCGGTCGGGGACGCCATCGAGGCTGAGATGCAGCGCCTCGCGGAACAGGCCCGCCGCCGTCACGGCGATAGCCAGGCTGACGGCGAGGGCGACGGCCGGATCGAGCCATGTCCAGCCGGTCAGCAAGATGCCCGCCGCCGCCAGCACCACGCGCCCGAGACGGCGGCGTCAGCCGCCATGTGCAGAAAGGCCCCCTGGGCGCT
Source organism: Methylobrevis pamukkalensis (assembly GCF_001720135.1). Classification (GTDB taxonomy): domain Bacteria; phylum Pseudomonadota; class Alphaproteobacteria; order Rhizobiales; family Pleomorphomonadaceae; genus Methylobrevis; species Methylobrevis pamukkalensis. The sequence goes on along the minus strand of NZ_MCRJ01000066.1, from coordinate 20,348 downwards.
CAGGTCGTCCTTCTGCGCGCGCATGAACAGGCGCGCCGAACCGGTGTTCACGCCGATCCCCACCAGCGCCACGATCAGGATGGTCAGCCCCGGCACCTCGACCGGCGACTGGAACCGCTGCGACGCCTCCCAGATCACCCAGACCACGCCGATCAGGATGGCGAGCGCGTTCAGCATCGCGGCCATGATCGTGGCCCGGCCAAGCCCCCAGCTGTGCGCCCGCGTCGCCGCGCGTTTCGCCAGAACCGCCGCTGCCCACGCGATCAGCAGCCCCACTGCGTCGGTCAGGCTGTGCGCGACCTCCGCCAACAGCGCGAGCGAGCCAGTCAGAAACCCCGCCGTCGCCTCGACGATCACACAAGCGGTGTTCAGCCGAACCGCCCGGCGAAAGGCGGGGCCAGGGTCGGCGGATGGGCCGTGCCGAAGGGCGTGATCGCGCGGCATGGATCAATCCTGCCGCCGGATCGCCCCGACCAGTTCAGCGGCCTCGGCCGGCGTGTTCGAGATGGTGCCGTGTTTGCGCAGGTTGCGGTGCAGAAGATCCAGCCGCTGGTCGTTTTCGTCCGTATCGACCACGATCTCGTAGGCGATGCGGACCATCTTCGGCGGGCTGTCCTGACGGACCCCGTGCAGGCTGACCTCGATGCCGCGCAGATCGAACTTGAGCATTGGCGTCACCCGCTCGGCCCCCTTCAAAAGACAGGCCGCGAGGCTGGCGAGAAGCATCTCGGCCGGATTGAAGGCGTCGTCACGCCCGGCCATGCCGGTGTCGAGCACCAGACGCGCAGCCTTCGCCTCGGCCTCCGAGCCATGGCTGTCGATGCGGCGGGCGGTGACGCGATACTCCAGCATCACTCCCACTCCATCTCTTCATAGGTCGCCTGCGCGTTGCTGCCCGCCAGCGCCTCGAACTGGTCGAGATAGGCCCAGGCCGACTGGTCGATCTGCGGCGCGTCCATGATGTCCCCGCCAGCCTCGATCAGCGCGCCGATCTGCGTGCGCAGGTTCACGAGATAATCGTGGGTGTCGCGCGTGGCCGTGGCCAGATCGGTCGCGCCGCCATGGCCGGGCACGACATGCGCGGGTCCAAACGCCGCCATCGCCTCGAACACCGCGATCCAGCTGTCGGTGTCGCGGGCCGGGCCGTTGCCAAGAAGGCGGTCGACATAGACGATGTCGCCGGTGAACATCACATCGCGCTCGTCCAGCCAGACGAAGCTGTCGCCCGGCGTGTGGGCCGCGCCGCGATGCATGATCTGGAAGGTGAGGCCTCCGAACTCGAGCGTGTAATCGGTCTCAAAGGTCACATCGGCATAGGCCGGTTCGGTCCCGTCCAGCCCTTCGCCCAGAAACTGCGACAGTGCGATCATGTGGTCGTCGGCGCGGGCGCGATGATCCTCGACCGCCGCTTCCGAGGCGATCACCGAGGCGCCCTGCGCCTGCCAGTAGCTGTTGCCGAGCCACCGGTGATCCTGTCCACCCGTATTGATTACATGAACCACCGGCTGATCGGTGACGGTGCGGATGACGGCGTGCAGCATCTCGGCACCCTGCCAGGACCCGCCCGGGTCGATCAGGACCGCCCCCTCGGGCGTCACGACCAGTCCGAAGGTGGCGTTGTTGGCGAGATTTTCCGAGCTGCGCTGCTCGAGCGGGCCGACGATTGCCCAGACATCATCCGTGACGGGCTGGACCTCGAGGACATCCGCCAAGGCGACGATCGGAAAAGCGACGACTGCAACGGCGGCGACCGGAGCGCGGATCATGCGCGGAGCCAGCCTTCGAGCTTCCCCGCATCCGGCAGGCCACCGGCATGGACGAGCCTGCCGTCGACCGAGATGCCCGGCGTGGACATGACGCCCGCCATGGCGATGGATCGCGCGTCGGTCACCTTTTCGACTTCGACCGCGATGCCCAGTTTGGCGGCAGCCTCCTTGACCATGGCTTCGGTCGTCTGGCAGCGCTTGCAGCCGGGGCCGAAGACCTTGACGGTTTTCATCGGGATGTCCTTTCGCGGATCAGAAGATGAGGTTGAAGAGGAAGCCGACAGTTAGGATACCGCTTGCGACGACCCCGACGAAGACGGCGATCAGGCGCAGCGTCAGCACCTGCTTGAGGATGATCATTTCGGGCAGGCTAAGCGCGATCACCGACATCATGAAAGCGAGCGTCGTGCCAAGGGCCGCCCCTTTGCCCAGCAGCGCCTCGACGATGGGGATGACGCCCGCGGCGTTGGTATACATCGGGATGCCCATCAGAACTGCGACCGGGACCGACCACCAGGCCTCTGCCCCCATGATCCGCACCATAAGGTCCTCGGGCACATAGCCGTGGATCAGGGCCCCCATGCCAATGCCGAGGATGATCCACATCCAGACCTTGCCGAAGATCTCGCGCACGGCCTCGATGCCCATGCGATAGCGGTCGACCATGCTCAGGCGTTCGTCCTGGATAGCGACCGGGGTGTTCGCGCCTGAATGGATGTCGCGCACCCAGTCCTGCAGCCAGCCCTCGAGCTTCAGCTTGCCGATGACGAAGCCTGCGACGATGGCGATGCCGAGGCCAAAGACCAGATAGGTCAGGGCCACCTGCCAGCCGACCAGCCCGAACAGCAGCACCAGCGCGACCTCGTTCACCATCGGCGCCGCGATCAGGAAGGAGAAGGTCACGCCCAAGGGCACACCCGCCGAGACGAAGCCGATGAACAATGGCACCGCGGAACAGGAACAAAACGGCGTCAGGATGCCAAGCGACGCCGACATGACGTTGCCCACGCCTTCACTCTTGCCTGACAGCAGCGCGCGGGTCTTTTCCGGACTGAACCACGTGCGCACGACGCCCATGGCGAAGACGATGAGCGTCAGCAGCATCATCACCTTGGGCACGTCGTAGAAGAAGAACGCGATCGCCTCGCCGGTATGGCTGTGGCGGTCGACCGGGAACAGCGACGCGATCCATTCCGAGACGGGGATCAACTGGGTGTAGACAGCGTACCAGATGGCGACAAAACCCAGCACGCCAGAATGCCAGAGCCAGTCGGGACGTCCCCGCGGAACGGTCGGCTCATGTGTATCGACGGTCATGCGACCTTCCTTTCAAGATTGAGTTCGGCGGTCAGCACAGCGTCGATTACGGCCGCGTATTCCGGCGCAAGGCTGAGGTTCCGGCGATAGCGCACCCATTGCGCGTCGCGCCTGTCCAGCACGAGTCCGGCCTCACGCAGCACCTTCATGTGCCGCGACATCCGGCTCTGGCTCGCGTCGAGCCTCGCCATAAGTTCGCAGACACAGTGCTCACCCCCATCCCAGAGGAGGGCGAGTGCTGCGCGGCGGGTTGGGTCGCAAATGGCGGTCAATACATCCTGCATGGCGGGATGATTATGCGCAGCAGCGCATATGCGCCTTGATCCATGTCAAGCGCCGTCAACCCCCCACGCGCGCATGAGCAGTCAAAACTGCTGGCCATCGCCAGGGCGTTGGCTCCGGCCTGCCAAGCAGCCTTGCTTGTTGCCATTTTCCGCTGCAACCGTTATGCGGCACCGCAGCAAACCTGGACCTGGAAGCGATTCCGGGTGGCTCTTTCGGCCGCCGATCCGCCGGACAACCACAAGAAAACGGTGCACTTGCACGCCGATCTCGCGCAAGCCGCAGGACCGGTATCGGACAACATTTACATGATCTCACTCGACGCTTACCGCAGCCAGTGGCTGGGCAACATTCGCGGCGACCTGCTCGCCGGCCTCGTCGTCGCGCTGGCTCTCATTCCCGAGGCCATCGCCTTTTCCATCATCGCGGGGGTCGATCCCAAGGTCGGGCTCTACGCCTCTTTCTCGATCGCCGTCATCATCGCGATCACCGGAGGACGCCCCGGCATGATCTCAGCCGCGACCGCCGCCACGGCGGTCCTGATGGTCACGCTGGTGCGCGACCACGGACTGCAATACCTGCTGGCCGCGACGGTGCTGGCCGGACTGATCCAGATCGGCGCCGGCGTCCTGAAACTCGGCTTCGTCATGCGCTGGGTGTCGAAATCGGTGATGACCGGCTTCGTCAACGCGCTCGCGATCCTGATCTTCATGGCCCAGCTGCCGGAACTCGACCCGCGGGAAGTGACGTGGATCACCTACGCGCTCGTGGCCGCGGGGCTTGCCATCATCTACCTCTTTCCGCTTCTGACCACGGCCATTCCCTCGCCTCTCGTGACCATAGTGGTGCTCACGGGTCTGGCCGTCGCGCTCGGGCTCGACGTGCGGACGGTGGGCGACATGGGCGCGCTGCCCGACACGCTGCCGGTCTTCCTTATCCCGCAGATCCCGCTCAACCTCGAGACCCTGACGATCATTCTGCCCTATTCGGTGGCGGTGGCCGTCGTGGGCCTGCTCGAAAGCCTGATGACACAGAATATCGTCGATGACCTGACCGACACGAAGTCAAACCGGAACCAGGAATGCATCGGTCAGGGGTTGGCGAATACCGCGACCGGCTTCATCGGCGGGATGGCGGGCTGCGCGATGATCGGGCAGTCCATCATCAACGTGAAATCAGGCGGGCGCGGGCGCCTGTCTGCCGCCGCTGCCGGTGTCTTCCTGCTGATCATGGTCGTCGGGCTCGGCGACCTGGTCAGCATCATCCCAATGCCCGCGCTGGTCGCGATCATGATCATGGTGTCGATCGGGACATTCTCCTGGTCGTCGATCAAGGCGCTTCGGGTGCATCCGAAATCGTCGTCCATCGTCATGATCGCGACCGTTGTCACCGTGGTCTACACCCACAACCTCGCCATCGGGGTGCTGGTGGGCGTACTGCTGTCGGGCGTCTTCTTCGCCGGAAAGATCGCGCAGCTGTTCCGCGTGACGTCGGACATCAGCGCGGATGGGCGGGTACGAACCTACCGCGTCGAGGGCCAGCTGTTCTACGGCTCCGTCGAGGATTTCATGGATGCCTTCGACTTCAGGGAGGCCCCCGAGCGCGTCGTGATCGACGTGAGCCGTGCGCATATCTGGGACATCTCCTCGGTTCAGGCGCTCGACATGGCGATCCTGAAATTCCGCCGCGACGGCGCGGAGGTCGAGGTCGTGGGCATGAACGACGCGACCGAGACCCTGGTCGACCGGCTTGCCATCCATGACAAGCCCGGAGCCATGGACAAGCTGAGGGCGCATTGAGGGAGGAGAAACCCATGACAGACAAGATCATCGCCCTCGTGGACGGCTCCATCTATTCCGAGAGCATCTGCCACCACGCTGCCTGGATCGCGCAGCGCACGGCCGCACCGGTCGAGCTCATCCATGTGCTGGGCCGACGCGAGGCCCCGGAAAAGTCGGACCTGTCCGGCGCGATCCGGCTAGGCGCGCGGACGAAACTGATGGAGGAGCTGGCCGAGCTCGACGCGCAGTGTGCGAAGCTCGTCGGCCATCGCGGCCGCGCGATCCTCGAGGATGCCCGCGCCATCGTGGACCGGGACGGCGTGACCGAGATCACCACCCGCCTGCGCCACGGTGACATCGTCGAGGCCATCGGCGAGATCGAGGGCGACGCCCGAGTCATCGTCATCGGCAAGCGCGGCGAGGCGGCGGATTTCGCCAAGGGACATCTGGGCTCGAACCTCGAACGCATCGTGCGCGCGGCGCATCGACCCGTCTTCGTCGCCGCACGTGCCTTCAAGCCGATCGAGTCCGTGCTCGTCGCCTATGACGGAGGGCGCTCGGCAATGAAGGCGGTCGATCACATCTCGCGCAGTTCCTTCTTCGCGGACCTGCCTGTCACCGTCGTGACCGTCGGAAACGAGACGCCGGAGGTCACAAAGGGCCTTGCAGACGCCAAGGCCTTGCTCGCGGCCGCCGGGATCGAGGCGCAGACGCGCATCGTGCCCGGCCAACCGGAGGAGGAACTGGGCAAGATGGTCGAGGCTGACGGCTTCGGCATGCTCGTGATGGGCGCCTACGGCCACAGCCGCATCCGAAGCCTGGTAATCGGCTCCACCACGACCGCGATGATGCGGTCCTGCAAGGTGCCTGTCCTGCTCTTGCGGTGAGCACCATGCCGGATCCCACTCCCGAGGAGCTGAAGACAGCGATTCTGCCGCGGCTCCGCGACGAACTGGATGCCTTGCGGTCCGCGTCCGTTCAGACGGCGGCGGACCGCAGACCTGTCGAGCTGGACCAGCAGAGCGTCGGCCGGCTCAGCCGCATGGACGCGATGCAGCAACAGGCCATGGCGGCCGCTCAGGAAACCCGACGCCTTGGTCGGGCCAGGGCTCTTGAGGCAGCGATCCGTCGACTCGATGCGGGGGAGTTCGGCTGGTGCGACGACTGCGGCGAGTTCATCGGCATGCGTCGCTCGAGCTCGAGCCGACCGTGATGCGGTGTCGGAACTGCGCAGGTTGACGAGGTAAGCGACGCGGCTGCCGCGAATGCACGCCGTGCTCTGTCGAGAGCGAGACAGACCTGGCTTCGGCTGTTCCGACCGGTCGCTGCAGGCCTTACGGCAGGTTACACGCCCGCACCTGGTCGCGCATCACAGCGTAGTCGGCCAGCATCTCGCCGATGGCCGAGCCATGCGGCAGCAGGGCCAGCTCATCGGCTGCCCGCGCCTGGAACTCCCGGCTGTACTCGACAACCGGTGGGCAGACGGTGGCGATGCGCGGCTCAGAAATGCCCGTCACGCAGCCGCCCAGAAAGATCGTCGCGATCGCGAGGACGGCGAGCTGCAGCGTCGAGCATCTGGCGTTGGGCGTCATTGGTCTTCTCCGAGGTTTCAAGGCGTTCGGCGAGGCGGCCCGCTCGTTCCCCTGTGCGCCGAAGCGAAAGCAGGAACAGGAGCACTGCCAACGCGATGGCTCCGTAGCGCAGCGCCGCCCGCATCCATGTGCGCGTGGCGATCCCGGTGAGCAGCCCGCCGATCACCGCCGCCCCCGGCGCCAGTCATCGAGGCGAGCATAGATCGTGACCGCGATCCCACCGAGAGCGACGGCGATGAACACCCAGCGCAGAGTGTCGAGATACGGCACGAGTGGCAGGATAGCGGTCTGGGTCTCGGCCACGACGCTCTGCGCGACCTCAACGCCCGCAGCACCCAGCGTCGCGACACCGGCCGCACCACCACCCTTCATGGTGCGGCTGTCGGCCAGCACTTCGCGCGCGGGCGGCGTCTCGGCTGCGAATGCGGTCGCCCGAACCGGGAACCGCTCGCCCCACTGACGCGCGGGGCCGAGGTCGATATGGATGAACCCCGATCGCTGGTAGAACCCGAAGCCGAGGAACCCGACCTCGCGCGCTGCGGCCTCGAACGCCACCGGGTCATGGTTCGCCATGGCGATGTCGAAGGCGGCGCCGTCCATGTGCTTCGACCGGGTCGCGCCGCCGACAGCGCGATTGTGCTCGGGGCTGCGATAGGCGGAACGGACGATCAGCGGCTTGCCCAGCCGGTCGCGCAGCGCCTGCAGCTTGTCGAGCGCCGTTTCGTTGACCAGCAGTTTGCCAGTACCCCGGCAGGCGATCTCGGCAGGGCTGAAATTCGGCCAACGCCAGCCGCTCTCCGGCACGTCGCGCCAATGGCGGTGGAATGTCGTGGTCATGGGGTCCTCCGAGAACAAAAAACCCGCCTCGAGGGCGGGTCATTGCGGGCTGATGAATGGTGATGGGGCGCGGCTACGGGCCGCCGCCGAAGATCTTGAGCTTGATGGCGATGCCCGCGAGCAGCGCCAGCATCACGCCGGTGGTGATCATGCGGACGGCCGTTTGCATGGCGGTGCGGCGGACCAGCCGGATGCAGTCCACCAGGGAGCGCAGATCGCGGATGTCGAGCGCGGCCTCGTCGCCGTCGAGACCGACATCGGCGAGCGCACGCTTCGCGCCTTCCTCAGCCGCCCGGGTCAGGATGGCCTCGAACTCGGCGTCGGGCATGCGCACGAAGCCCTCGGATCGGGGTGGTGTCATCGGATCCTCCTTCCGCCGCTCAGCCGATCTTGCAGCCCCAGAAGGAGGTGTGATCGGCAGCGAAGTAGCCGTCCGCGACCCGGAAATACCCCTGCAACTCGACGGTATCGCCCGCGATGAGCGGCACCATGGTCTGCAGCCAGATCGCGGTGGCGAGCGAGACGTGGGTGGCGGAGATTTCGCCGAGGGAGCCGCGGATTTCGGTCGTGCCGTTCAGCACGAGCCGCCCGCGCATGCGGGCCGTGGCGCTGGCGTTGATCTTGTAGAGCAGCGTCGCGCCGAAGAGGTAGGTGCCGTCGACTGGCGCCACGAAGTGGTTGTTCGCGGCGTCGAACGCGCCCTGATCGTTGTAATCCGTGTTGTTGAGACCGATCTTCGTCCAGGTTCCGACGCGACGTAGTTGTCGTAGTTGGTCCAGGCCTTGAAGCGGGGCAGCCGGGGCTGATCGACGATGCCGGTGGCGTTGTCGACGCTGAGCCCGTCGAAGAAGATGCTGCCGTCGGCCGAGACCGCAAGCCGGAACCTGTCCGAGCCGAACAGCCCGACCAGCGCCTTGGTCACGAAGCCGGTCTGGAGCGTCAGACCGAGATCGTCGCCCGCAGCCTCCTTGTTCATGGTGTAGAAGAGATCGCCAGTGCCGCCCTCGGCCACGGTCTTCGCCGTCCAGAGCGCGGCGTTCAGCTTGGCCGAGAACGGGTTCGACGCATCCGCCGTCGTGCCGAGCCCGAGGAGCGCCATGTTCTGCAGCGCCGCCGGTGTGGTCCCGACCCAGCCCGCGCCATCGTAGACCAGCAGCAGGCCCTCGTCCTCGACCCACGCCCGCCAGCCGGTCCGCGGCGGCAGGCGCAGCCAGGCGCCGTCCGTCCAGAGCGCCACGTTCAGGTCCCAGCCCGCCCAGTCGCCCGTCGCGCCCGAACCGACGATGTAGCGATCGCCATCGGCGGGGCTGCCGGGCGGCGCTGTCAGATCGCGGTCGAGCACGGAGAGCTGAACGAGCCCGTCGAGGATCCTCAGCGCCTCGTTGTGGGTGACATGCTTCTGGGCCTGCGCCGCCAGGATGTAGGGCAGCAGGAGATGGGTCGTGGCGTCGGACATGGACGGTCTCCAAAACGAAGAACGCCGCCTGCACGGCAGGCGGCGGATGAAGGCGCGGCGATGGTAGGTGGCGGGCTACCCGCGCTCGGGCGTCTCCGCCGGAATGGCCGACAGAACCGGGTCCGGCTTCGGCGCGTCCCACTTCGCGGTCATTGCGGCCCAGCGATCGATCTCGGCGCGGAAGGCAGGATCGTCGATCCGCAGATGGAAGGTGTAGAGCCGATCCACGATCTCGCGCATCAACGCGCGCATCTCGTCGTCATTGATCCGTGAGACCTCGGACCAAGGGATGCGCCTGCCCGCGGCGTCCTCGACGACGACGTCGCTGCCATCACCCGTGTGCGAGACGGGCGTCAAGCCGGCATGCAGCGTTTCCAGCTGCGTGTTGCGCACGCAGGCCACGGCCATCACTCTGGCAAGCTGGGCGGCAATCCGGTCTTCATCCTCGGGGCGCATGTCCCGAGCCTACGACGTAGTTCGCACGCCGTGCCAGAACTCATTGCGCCGCCTCAGAAGCTCAGCGTGACAACCTTGCGCGCGCCCCGCCTGACGAGGGCGGAGAGCTGGTAGATGCGGATGTCGAGCGTGTCGCCGGGCTCAAGCAGCGCGCCCCAGTCAGCGGTCTGCTGGGCGGCGGTGTAGACGGCGCTGGTGGTGGCCGTGTTCAGGACCCGCTTCACGGTCACGCCGTCGAGGATTTCGACCTCGTAGGCTTCCAGTTCCTCGGCCAGCGGCACCTCAAACCCGCCCCAGCTGTCCGAAGCCAGCGCGCGGGACCGGCGTGTCCAGCGGATGGTCAGGTCGCCGGGCGTACGCGGCTTGCGCCATGGCTGTTCGACATGTGCGCCCGAGAACGGCCGCAGCCCGACGCCCGCAGGCGTGAAGGATTGCGCCACATACGTCTCGTCGCTGACCGGGCGGCTCGCCGGGCCGATGCGCCAGTTCCACGGGATGCCGAGATCGGCTTCGGCGATCGGCAGGGACGCCAGCGCAGTGTCCAGCACCACCACCCGCGCGCCCGCAGGCGCCGGGTTGCCCATGGCGCCTTCTGTTCCGCGCTGGCCGCGCAGCAGGCGTGTCAGCCGATACCGGCCCGGCGCCAGAAGCTCGGCCGCGCCCGCCTGGACGATCTCCCAGACGCCGGGCGCGCTCTCGATAGCGAGCGCATTGGCGCCGCCGAACAGGGTCAGGTCGGTGACGCTTTCGAGCGTCCCGGTCAGCAGATCGACGACCAGCGCATTGCCGAGATCGAAGCGCGACGTGGGGCCTGCGTAGAAGTCCGAGACCAGCGTCCCGATCCGGGCGCGAGTGCCGAAGCTGGTGAGCAGCTCGAAGCCATCGGTCGAGGGGCTGCGGAACACCGCCATCTCGCCGGGCCAGGGAACCGCGTGCGCCGCCACAAACGGCCGATGCGCGGGCTGGTCCTCTGTGAGCTGCGGCAGGTCCATCAGCACCGCATCCGGCGCGCCGAACACCACGGCCCGCGTCAACGACGCCGCGCGAGGGTCTCCGGGCGGCAGGTCGTAGGTCGCCCGGTCCTGGCGCACCGCCTCGATGCCGCGCGCCTCCGCGTCGGCGATGGAGACAAGCCGAAAATCGACCAGCCGCCCATCGTGCTGGAGCCGGATCGCGTCGGCAGGATCCAGCGCGAGGCGCGAGGGCGGCAGACGGAACGCCGCCGTCTCGCGGCCTACCCACGCCTCCATCAGCGCGCGGCGGCAGCGCCGCTCGGCCTCCTCGGGCGGCACCGCCATCGGGAAGCTCTCCGAGGCAATCCGCGTCGTGTCCACGGTGATGCGCCGCGCCTCGACGAGGGCCGCGTCGTAATCCTCGTCGGCGCGGGCGACCTGCCACTTCAGGGCCTGTGGGAGTTCGGTTTCCTGGCCCCGTGTCAGCTCCAGTACGTCGCCCTCACGGGCGGCGACCAGATCGTCGGGCGCGAGGGTGGCGACGGAGGCCCGGCCGCGCATGACGAAGCGGATCACGCCCTCGGTCTCCACGGCGTCGATGCCGAAGTGGCGCGACAACGTGGTGATCGAGGCGCGCGGGCTTTCGAGCGCCGTGATTGCGTAGCCCTCGACCGCGCCCCAGAGGCCGGTGACGTCGACCCGGGACTCGGGCAGCCCGGCGCGAAGACAGAGGTGCCGAACGAGTGCGGCCAGCGACACCGCGCCGAGACGCCCGGTCAGCCAGTGCCCCAGCCGCCAGTTCGCCCCGTCCGTCCAGACGTCGGTCAGCGCCGGAAAGAACGGGTACGGCCGCGCGTCCCAGGTCCAGGCAGCGCATTCGGGCACATGCACCATCCGGCCGCCATAGACCGATGACACCGGGTTGTTTGCGGCCTCGCCCCACCAGAGGTACGTCGCCTCGAGATAGGCGCGCTGGATCGCGTCGTCGCGCCAGCCCCGCGAGAAATGCGGCGTGAAGCTTTCCGAGGATTTCGGATCGAAGAAGACGTTCGGCTGGTTGGTGCCCCGGTCGATGGCTGGACAGCCGAGCTCGGTGAACCAGATCGGTTTGGACTGCGGCGTCCATGCCGTCGGCGTCCCGCTCTCCACCCCGCCCGGGCGGTTGTAGTGCGGGTTCGACCACCAGGCCCGAAGATCCTTGTAGCGGAACACCCACGGCTTGGCAGCGGCGCCATCGGTGATCGCGGTGCGGACCTGCGCGGTGCGGTCGGCGGCGCTGGCGTAGAACCAGTCGTAGCCTTCGCCGCCCGCGATGTTGCCCTGCAGATAGGCCCGGTCGTAGATCGCGGGCCAGCCCTCGGCCGCGTCGGCATGCTCGAACCCGTCGCGCCAGTCCGACAGCGGCATGTAGTTGTCGATGCCGATGAAATCGATCTCCGGATCGGCCCAGAGCGGATCGAGGTGGAAGAACACGTCGCCGGTGCCGTCGCCCGGCTGGTGCCCGAAGTATTCTGACCAGTCGGCGGCATAGCCGATCTTCGTCCCGGACCCGAGGATCGACCGCACATCCGCGAGCAGATCCCGATACGCCTGCACGGCCGGATAGGTGCTGGCGCCCGAGCGGATCGTCGTCAGCCCCGGCATCTCGGTGCCGATCAGAAAGGCGTCGACCCCGCCCGCCGCCGCGCAGAGATGGGCGTAGTGCAGCACCATGCGCCGCAGGCCCCAGTCGCCCGGCGCACCTGTCCACGAAACCGTCTGACCCGAGACGCTGAAGCTGCCTGGTGTTGCCGCGCCGAACAGCGCGGCGACCTGGCTTGCGGCCGTGGCGGTCTTGTCCACGGTCCCTGCGAATCCCGCTGCCGGAGAACAGGTGATCCGTCCGCGCCACGGGAAGACTGGCTGACCGGTCTCCGCGGCGTTGTCGGAATACGGGTTCGGCAGCGTGTTGCCGGGCGGCACGTCCATCAGGATGAACGGATAGAATGTCACCCGCAGCCCGCGCGACTTCATCTCCTGGATTGCCTGCACCACCGCGAAGTCGGACGGCGTGCCGCCATAGACGGGCCGATCCTCGTCGTCGCGGCTGACCAGGAAGGCGCTGGCGCGGCTGACGCCGTTCACCGACCAGCTGGCGGGCGTGGTCGATTTGGCCGAGACCTCGACGCCCGGCCGCACCTTGCAGGAGCCCGCGCGCAGATCGTCGCCGAACCACGCGACGACGAGGCTGACGCTCTCGACCGCAGGCGCCATTGCTTGCAGCCGGTCCAGCGCCTCGACCATGTCGGTGGAGTCGGCCAGCGCGTTCAGGTTCTCGGGCACCGTCGCGCCGCCATCGGTCTTCCGGATCGCCTGCGTGGCGTAGGTGAACTCGCCCGAGGCCGGGATCATGGTGACGGCGCGGGTCAGCCCCTCGGCGGTGTCGGGGTCGGCGAGCGGCCGGAACACCTCGAAGGAGAGCTGCGGCAGGCGATTGCCATAGGTGGAGAGCGCGAGTTCCTCGAAGACCACATAGGCCGTGCCGCGATAGGCCGGGGTGTTCGCCGCACCCATCTTCGCCGCGATGAACGGATCGGCCGCCTGCGCCTCGTCGCCCGGATACCAGCGCCAGGTGACGCCGGAGAGGTCCATCGGCTTGCCGTCGGCCCAGATGCGGCCGATGCCGGTGATCGGCCCTTCGCAGAGCGCGACGGCGAAACTGGCGTAGTAAAGATACTCCGTCGTCTTGACCTTGCCGCCCCCGCCGCCCTTGCCACCGCCCTGCGTGGTGGTCTTCGTCTCCTCACGGAAATCCGTCGCCCAGATGATGTTGCCGCCCATGCGCATGCGGCCGTAGAGCCGAGGGATGACCGCGCCTTCGGTGGCGGAGGTGATGCGCAAAGTGTCGAGCCGCGCGCCCTCGATGCGTTGCGTGGGCGCCAGCGACGAGATGATCCAGCTGTCCACGACCGAGCCGATGGTGGAGCCGATGAAGCCGCCGATGGTCGCGGCGCTGACGCCGAGGATCGCGCCGCCGATGCTGCCGCCAATGGCAGCGCCAGCGGCACCGAGAACGAGGGTGGCCATGTCGGGGGTCTCAGCGTTGCGGGAACAGGAAGGCGAAGGCGATGCGCCGTCGCCAGGATGGGGTGAACGGTTCCTCGATCACGCCGAGCCGCTCATAGGCGTGGAGGAAGGTGTCGGGCTGGGTCAGGATCCCGACATGCTTGGCGATGGCGCGCGGCTTCATGCGGAACAGAACCAGCGCGCCGGGACCGGCCTCTACAGGAGGCACCTCGATCATCATGCGACGCGCCCCCTCGGCCAGCACCTCGCGCGGCCCTGTCTCGCCCCAGTCCCGACTGTAGGGCGGGATCGGGAACGGTTCCGGGCCCACCACCTCGCGCCAGACGCCCCGGGCGAGACCAAGGCAGTCGCAGCCGACGTCCCGCAGGCTCGCCTGGTCGTGATACGGCGTGCCGAGCCAGGACCGCGCGATGGCGATGACGCGCGCGGGATCGGCGGAGGTCACAGCACGGACCCTTCATGCCCACCATCCTTCGTGGCATAGCGCAGCACCGCGTCCTGGCCGGGGATGTGCGGGAAGCCACGGAAGTTGGCGGTGTTCGCGAACTTGGCCCCGCAGGTCTCGATCCGCTTGTCGCAGCCCGCGCGGATGGTGAAGGCGTCGCTCTCGGCGATCGCGCGCACCGGCGCTTCGAGCAGGGTCAGCACCGCGATGCCATCCGTGACGTCATGGCCCAACACCTCGGTGCGTCGGCCCGCATTCGCGCCGCTCGTCCATTCGAGCGTGCCGAAGGTGAACCAGCCAGAGATGAATGCACCCAGCCCCGAGGCGGTGAAGGCTCGGTCGCGCAGAAGGTCGATCACGGCGCCCGTGCCCTTGAACGCCGTGTTCTCCAGATCCACACCGCAGCGCGCGTCGCCGAGCGCGGCGTCACAGGTTGCCTGGAAGGTCCGCCCGACCGTCTGGCCCAGCACATGAGCGAGCGAGCGCACCTCGGCCACAAAGGCCAGCCGCCCGCGCCGGATCTGGCCAATGGCCCCGCGCCGCATCAGTACGCGCTGGCTCGCATCCGCCCAGTTCACCCGCCAGACCTCGACCTCGGCGTTGTCCCAACGTCCGTCGAGGATGTCGGTCTCGGTGATGCGGTCCGAGGTCAGCACGCCCTCGGCGTCCTGCGCATCGACGGACAGGTCCGAGCCCGAGCGGACCTCGGAGGCGGTCAGCCCGCTCTCGGGCTCAAAGTCGGTCCCGTCAAAGCTGAGCGTCCGGTCGTGATCGGTGAAGCCGAAACTCGCGCCATCGGCGCGGGCGATCCGCCAGCACCAGGCGAGCGTCGTCGTGCCCTCGTCGAGATGGGCCTGCAGCGCAGACGAGAGGGATTTCATCGGCGCAGTTCCAGAAGCGGAATGGACGTAATCGAGCCGAGCCGCTCGAGGTCGAGCGTGACGTCGAGCACGTCGGTATCGAAGCGGACGGGCACGTCGAACTCGAACCCCGCGGTGATCGCGACGCCGCCGCCCGGCGCGGTGCCAAAAATGACCACGCCGGTGGCGGTGTCGACCGACCAGCCGGAGGGCTGCTCGACCCCGCCGAGCGCGATGCGCACGCTGCCCGCCACCGGCTTGGCGATGGCGCGCGTCCAGGATTGCGCACCCGAGGTGTAGCGCTTCACCAGATGGAAGACGGTGGTCGCGCCGTCGCCGGTGCCGATCGCCTGGTCGGTGTGCGATGGCGTGCCCGAAGGCAGGCAGGACTTGTGGTCGCCCCAGTCCTTGAAGCGGAAGCCGTGCAGCCGGCCGTTGCGCGCCTCGAAGAAGGCGACCACCGCCGCCAGATCGTCGGCGCGGCGGATGCCGTAGGCGACGTCGTAGCGGCGGCGGCTGTTCGCCCAGCTGGCGTTGCGCTCCTCGTCGCCCGAGGCGAGCTCGACGATCTGCGTGCGCCGTTCCGGCCCGCCACGCGCGCCACGGCTGATGTTGTCGGGAAACCGGACCTCGTGGAACGCCATCAAGTTTCTCCTTGGTTCGTGCTCTGGCCCCCGCAACCGGTTCCCACTTGCGGGGTCGCACTCACATGCCCCTCCGCCCGAGCGACACGGCGCGGGCGATGTCGGCGGCCACCTGTGTCCTTGATTGGCGGAAGCTTTCGGCGTCGCGGGCCATGATGGTGACGTTGACCCCGCCCGCGCCGTAGCTCTGCGCCTCCCGTCGCGACAGCACGCGCTCACCGCGCTGCAGGATCGCGGGCACTTCGTCGTGGCGAAGCCCTGCCATCCCGCCGCCATGCATGCGCGGCGCGGCGGCGAAGGCCATGGCCGGGACCATGCGCGAGGGTCCGGCCGATCCGACCATGCCGCCCGCATGCAGGACGTTGGCGAAGATGCCGCCCGCACCGGAGAACACGCCGGAGAGCGCATTGGCGATCGGCCCGAGGATGAAGCGGCGCGCCGCGAGCTGGGCGAGATCGGCCAGCAGCGAGGTGACCAGGTCGCGGAAGTTCAGCTTGCCGGTCTTCACGAACTGGCCCACCGCGTTCTCGGCCGACTGGAAGGCGCCGACGAGGCTCTGACCGATATCGCCGCCGATCTCGCGCGCCTTGCTGGCGTAATCGGACAGCGCCGCCGTGACCGCCTGCCAGCCGGTGACGGCAGTCTCGGTCGCGGGCTCCGCTGCCGCAGCCGCAGCTCCGGCCGCCGCACCGGCACCCGTTGCGGCCCGTCCGGCATCGCCGAGCGCCGTCTCCAGCTGCTCGGCAGCACCCGTGGCCTCGGTCAGCGCATCGGCACTGGCCTCATCGGTGCCGCGCACGGCGTCGCGAAGCGCCTGCCAGCTTTCGAGCGGGGCGCGGGCCCCTTCGGCCAGGTCGCGCGCCGCGCCGCGATAGAGGTTCGCGGACTCGAGCGCCCGGTTCGCCGCCTCGGTCAGACCGAGATCGGGCGCAGTCAGCGGGTTGTCCTCGAAGGCCCGGTCGAAGGCCGCCTGCGCTGCGGTGGTTGCGGCGGTCGCCGCGCCTTCGAAGCGGTTCTCGATTTCGCCGAGGTCGAGGTCCGGCACCAGCGAGATGCGGCGCTCGGAGCCGAGGGCTTCGAGCCCCTGATTGATGCCGCCGATGAAGCCGTTGATGCGCGAGACCACGCCGTTCAGCATCGCCTCGACGCCGTCGACCAGGCTGTTCGCCGCCTGGAACGCCAGATCGCCGATGGCGGCGGGCAGCAGGCCCCAGATCGCCTTGATCGCCTCGTAGGCGCCTTCGAACGTGTTCGCTGCGGTATTCCCGAAACCGACGACGCTCTCGATGGCGCTCTGCATGCCCGAGGCGGCGTCCGCCTTCAGGTCGAAGAACATCGCCGTGGTCGCAGCGCCCGCCGCAGCCGCGCCCATCTTGATGCGTTCCCAGACCTCGACGCGAGGTCCTTCAGGAGCGACATGGCCTCGCCGAAGCCGCCCGCGCCGGACACGAGGCGGGTGAACTGATAGACCAGCTCGCCCGCGCCGACGATCAACGCGCCGATGCCGGTGCGGATCAGCGCGCCGCGCAGGACGACCAGCGCCGTGGCGAGGCCACGGACGGAGAGTGCGGCGGCGACGAAGCCCGCCACCCAGCGGCCCGCCATGATCGAGACGAAGGTCGCGGCGTAGGTGGCCAGCCGCCCGATGTTGCCGATCAGGGCGTCGAGCGCGGTCCTGAGCGCCCCGCCTTCGGAAGCAAGGCTGACAAAGGCGTTCGCCATCCACTCCACCGCCGGGGCCAGCGCCACGCCGATACGGTTGCGGATGCCCTCGAACACCTGAGAGACCCCGACGAGCGCGATCTGGGTGCGTTGCAGCGCTTGGATTGCGCTGGCGTCCAGCACCGCGCCGAGGTCGTCGGCCTGAACGCCGAGCCGTTCCATCTCGGCCCCGCCATTCCTGAGAAGCGGCAGCAGCCGGGTGGCGTCAGAGGCCATGGTCTCGAGATAGAAGGTCATCTCCTGCTGGCTGAGCCCGGCGCGCTCCAGCGTGTCCACGTAGAGCTGCAGCGCCTCGGGCCCTGACAGACGCGCGAACTGATCGGCGGTGACGCCGACCCGGGGCGCGACCCGCTCGAAGAAGTCCGCCATGGGGCCGCCGCCGGTGCTCAGGAAGTCGCCGACGCGATCGTTCACGTCCTTCAGGATGTCGGCGAGCCTCTCCTGCTCGATGCCCACGGTGCGCGACGCGCCCGCCCACCGCTGAAACGCCTCCGGGGCGGTGTTGGCCACCTGCGCGAACTGCTGCGTCTGGGTGGCCACCTGGATGGTGGCGCGGGTCATGGCGGCAAGCGCCGTGGTGACGCCCGCAGCCGCCGCGCTGAGCGCGATCCGGGCCCGGCGCGAGAAGGCCGCGAGCCGGGCGTTGGCCGCTTCCATCTCCCGGCTCAGCCGCCCGAAGCCTCGCGACCCGGCCTCGCCCACGCCTTCCAGCTCTGTGCGCACCTGCCGTCCGCCCACGGCCGCGAGGCGGACGCTAACCCTCTTTTCAGCCATGGGAGTGATCCATCTGTTCGTTGAGCTTGGCCACCATCACCGCTTCGATGACCGGCAGCAGTTCGGCCATGGCGAGCGGCGGCACGCCGAGGGCGTTTCCGAGCGCCAGCGCGGCGGACATGTCCCAGCCGATCACCGCGCCGGACAGGACACGGAGCTGGCCGCCAAGCGTCCGACCAGGTCCCAGACCTGCCAGCCCTCGTGGGTGAGCGGCCGGTTCAGCCGCGCCGGGCAGTCCGGGCAGGCTTGCTCGCGGCCCTCGTAGGGTGTGCAGGCTTCGCAGTATCGCTCGCTCCCGCCGAAGGACCATTCGGCGAGAGCGCGGAGGCGTTTTTTTCCTGTTCCAGCAGCAGGCCCTTCGAGACGTAGCTGAGCTGGAACGCCTCGAAGATCGGCCAGACATCGAGCAGCGCGTCGATGGCCTCCGGGCTCGGCTCGATGGGATTGCCGTCGGCGTCGCCGATGCCCTCCCAGGCGAGCACCGCGCGGCGCGCCAGCGCTTGGCGAAGGCGACGGCCCGTTCTTCGTCGGAAGCCTCCTCGGGCACCGCTTCGACGGCGGGATCGCTGCGGGTCGCCACCATCAGCGCCGTGGTCAGCGGGCGCAGCTGCACCCGCACGCCGGGCGCGAGGTCATGCCAGCGCGGGGCGTTGGTCAGGTCGAGCGTCAGCATCAATAGGTCTCCACGTCGTTCACGAGGGTTGCGGTGCACATCCGGCCGACGACGCTGTCGCGCGCCGCCTGCCAGTCGAAGGTGGCCTGCACGCCCTGCGGCCCGGAAATCTCGATGCGCGGGCGCGGCAGGTAGACGGCGTGCACGGTGAAGGTGAAGCTCTCGCCGGACGGCAGGACGTAGGCGAATTCCATCTCGCAGGCCTCGCCGTTGATCGCCTGCGTCACCAGCGTCTGATCGGCGAACCGCACCTCGATCCGGCCCGTCAGCGCAGCAATGGATGGATCCGCGCCATCGATGCGACCGTCCGAGCGGATGGTCTCGATCCTGTCGAGGTTGTTGGCATAGGTGATCTCGGCCGAGACCACGTTGCCGAGGGCCGAGCCGTCCCGCGTGATCGCCCCGTTGAAATGGCCGAAGCGCTTCAGCTCCAGCGCGGCGGGCGTGCCGGCGTTGGTGGTCGTGCCCACCGTCTCGCCCTGAGCGACCAGCCGCGCCGTTGCCGTCAGCAGGCCAGACCGCTGCATCTGCCAGGTGATCTGGTCGAGCACGCAGCCGGAGTACATCGCGTAGCGCGGCACCTCGGGCATGCCGGTCTCGATCGACATGCTGGGCAGCGTCCACGATCCCGACTGGAACTCGTGGGTGTACGGCGCTTCCACGCCCGTGGTCGTCGGTGCGCCGAAGGCTGCCTTCAGCCAGAAGCCGAAGGCTTCTGCGTCGAGCGGCACCACGACATCGCCGTCGGCCGTCACCGCATCCTTGATCGGCGCCAGCGGATCGCGGCCGTAGCCGAGCAGCTCCGAGTTCAGCAGCGGCTGCTCCGCGCCGAGCGAGGTGCTGGCGAAGGGCATGCGGGTGAAGCCGCTTGCGGGCGGCGTTCCATAGGTGGTCTCGAACGCAAGCGCCATCAGCGCCCGCGCCCCCTGGGCTCGTGCCATGGTATTCTCCTCGGGTTGTCGGGGTCAGGCCAGCTGGTCGGCCGTGGAATAGTGCAGGACCACCGGGATCACGCCCGCCTTCAGGCTGGCCGCGCCCTCGACCGGTAGATCGACCGGGCGCGGCGCTTCCGCCTCGACCCAGTCACAGAGCCCACCCAGCGTGCGGTCGGCAGCGAGCGCCGTGCCGATGCTGGCGGTCAGCGTGTCGAATGCGGTGTCGCGATCGGCACCTTGCACGACCGCCTCGATCTCGGCGCGGTGCTGGTAGTGGTAGGCGAGCGGCGACAGCGTGATCTCCGGCTCCCCCGGCTCGCCATCGCGCAGGATCAGCAGGCCCTCGGCCGGCACGCGCTCTGGCAGCACCTCGCCGCGCAGGGCGGTGGCGGGCAACGCCGAAAGCCGCGCGTGCAGCGCGGTGAGGATGGTTTCGCGAGGGGTGGGCATGTTTCCGTCTTCGTGTGGAACCGACAAAAAGGTCAGAGAAGGTCGCCGAAGCTCGCGATCTTCAATCTGAACCGGTGGTTCGCTGCCCAGTCGTCCTTGATGGCGTCGGCCTCCTGGACGCTCAGAAGGCCTTCGACAATCATCTGAACCGTCAGGTCGACGGTCCCGAGAACCACGAGACCGCCATTGATGCGACGCGCTTCGTTCGCTGCGCGCCTATCGTCCAGAGCGAGGCCGGCGCCGATCGAAATGGCGTGTGCGATGGTGGCGCTTTCACCGATGCCGAGGCGTTGCGTGCCAGTCAGTTGTCCGAACATCTCCAGGGCAGCTTCGTCCTCC
>NZ_MCRJ01000065.1 GCF_001720135.1 Methylobrevis pamukkalensis | reverse complement strand
CGACCTTCTCTACGGCCGAGATGGCAACGACCACCTCGACGGCCGAGGCGGTGCCGACGAGATGTACGGCGGGTCCGGCGACGACGTCTATGTGGTCGACCACCTGTACGACAAGACGATCGAAACACCGGCCGACGACGCCGGCCCGAACGGCGACACCGTTTTCGCCTCCGTGTCCTGGACACTTTCGGCGCGCCTCGAGAATCTCGAACTGGTGGGACCCACTGCCTTCAACGGCACCGGAAACGGCCTCGGCAACCGGATCACCGGAAATGACCTCGCAAACACGCTTGACGGCCGGATCGGTGCCGACACGCTCATCGGTCGTGGCGGCAACGACCTCCTCGAAGGGGGCGAAGGGCACGACCAGCTTTTCGGCGGGCTGGGCCGTGACGTCCTCTATGGCGGGAATGGCAACGACCTGGTGCGGGGCGATATCGGCAACGACCGCCTGTTTGGCGGCGACGGCGACGACGATCTTCGTGGCGGCGACGGCAATGACGTGCTGCGCGGCGGCAATGGCACCGACACACTGACAGGCGGCGACGGCGCGGACACCTTCGTGTTCTCGACGTCCCTCTCGGCGGACAACGTGGACCTTGTCACCGACTTCGTCAGCGGCTCCGACCGGATTGCGCTCGACACGGACGCCTTCGCCGCACTCGGCATCGATGGCGAGGACGGCAACAGGATCAATTACGACTTCGAGACCGGCATCCTCTCCTACGACGCCGATGCCGGCGGCAGCGGGGCCGGCATCGCCTTCGCCCGGCTGACGCCGCAGACCCAGCTGACGCCGGACGACTTCATCCTGATCTGACAGGTTTCGAATCCGCGACCGGCGACGGACAAGATGCGGCATCCGGCTTGGCATCGCTCCTGCCAGCCCCCACATGGGTTGTGTGGCGTCGTGGTTCCGCATAGGTTTCCGTGCCCGTCGGCACGACAGAAGCCGCGCGAACAGCCGGTCCGGGTTCGGAGGATATTCATGGGTTTCTCAGGCCATCTGCCTGACGGGGAACGTCTTCACGGAGATGCCGCCCCGCTGATCGATCCGTTCGGTCGTGCGGTCACCTATCTGCGCGTGTCCGTGACCGACCGCTGCGATTTCCGCTGCGTCTACTGCATGTCGGAAAACATGAGCTTCCTGCCGAAGAAGGACATCCTCAGCCTTGAGGAGCTCGACCGGCTGTGCTCGGCCTTCGTGGAGAAGGGCGTCGACCGGCTGCGCATCACCGGCGGCGAGCCGCTGGTGCGCAAGAACATCATGACCCTGTTCCGCGGCCTGTCGCGCCATCTGGTCAGCGGTCAGCTCAAGGAACTGACGCTCACCACCAACGGCTCGCAGTTGGCCCGCCACGCGGCCGAGCTTGCCGATTGCGGCGTGCGCCGGGTCAACGTGTCGGTCGACACGCTCGATGCCGACAAGTTCCACGCGATCACCCGCTGGGGCCATCTCGACAAGGTGCTGGAGGGCATCGCCGCCGCCAAGTCGGCCGGGCTCGAGGTGAAGCTGAATGCGGTCGCGCTGAAGGACGTCAACGAGCACGAGATCGAGCACATGATCCGCTGGGCCCATGGCGAGGGCCATGACCTGACGCTGATCGAGACCATGCCGCTCGGCGACATCGAGGGCGACCGCACTGACCAGTATCTGCCGCTGAGCCGGGTGCGCGCCGACCTGATGGACAAGTTCACGCTGGTCGACATTCCCTACAAGACCGGCGGCCCCGCCCGCTATGTGGAGGTGAAGGAGACCGGCGGACGGCTCGGATTCATCACCCCCCTCACCCACAATTTCTGCGAAAGCTGCAACCGGGTGCGCGTCACCTGCACCGGCACGCTCTACATGTGCCTCGGCCAGGAGGACGCGGCGGATTTGCGCGCCGCCCTGCGCGCGTCCGAAGCCGACGACCTGCTGAAGCTCGCCATCGACGAAGCGATCTCGCGCAAGCCCAAGGGCCATGACTTCGTCATCGACCGGGTGCGCCAGGCGCCGTCGGTCAAGCGGCACATGTCCGTCACCGGCGGCTGAGCGGCATTTCTGGGCCCTGACCGCGCCAGCATCCCTAAGCCTTGCGTAACAAATTGCTGACGCGGGCGGCGGCGGCAGGCATGATGGATCGATTCGTCGGCAGCGCCTGCCGGCGATCCTCGTTCCGCATCGCGCCAGAGATCGACCCCGTGGCCGTCCCGGCCGGGCGCGGATGCCAGCCGTGAAACACCCGCCCGCACCATGTTCGACTTCCGCCAGACCCTGATCGGCATCGGCGCCATGCTCGTCGGCAGCGCCGCCTTCATCCTCAACGACACGCTGGTGAAGATAGCCAGCGAGGACCTCGAACTCGGCCAGGTCATGCTGATCCGCGGTCTGATCGCAAGTGCGATCATCCTCGCGCTGGCCCTGCGCGGACGGGCGTTTGCCGGCTGGCGCCGTCATCTGTCGCGGCCGCTGGCCACCCGCACGCTCGGCGAGGTGCTGGGGATGGTGTTCTACCTGATCGCCCTGTTCAACATGCCGATCGCCAATTCCACGGCGATCATGCAGTCGGTGCCGCTGATGATGACGGCGGCCGGGGCGATGTTCATGGGCGACGTGGTCGGCTGGCGCCGCTGGATCGCGATCTGCGCCGGCTTCTGCGGCATCCTGATCATCGTGCAGCCGGGCGCCGAGGGCTTCAACATCTTCTCGCTGCTCGCGCTCGCCGCCGCCGCATCGGTCACGTTGCGCGATCTCTCGACAAGGGCCATGGCGGCATCGATGCCGACCCTGTTCGTCACTGCGGTGACCACGCTGATCGTCACCATGGTCGGCGGCTCGATCGCGCTGATCGAGGCGGCGGGCGGCACCAATTTCCAGCCCGTGAGCCTCAAGGCATTCCTCTGCCTTGCCGGCAGCGCCGCCTCGGTGCTCGTCGCCTACACGCTGATCATCGTCGCAATGCGCCACGGCGAGACGCTGACGGTTGCGCCCTTCCGGTATTTCCAGGTGCTGTGGGCGATCCTCGCCGGTTGGCTGGTGTGGGATACGGTGCCGCAACTGCCGACCCTCCTCGGCATCGCCATCGTGGTGGCCTCCGGGGTCTACATGGTCCACCGGGAACGTCAGCGCATCCGGGCCCTTCGGGCCGGCACCTGACCTGACCTCGCTCGCCCCGACATGATCTGACCGGGCTGGACCTGCGGCGCGGGCACGCATCCGCATATTTCCTTTGCGCGCCCTCGGCCTCCGTGCTGTAATCGATCCCATAGATAAGAGCGCCTGCGCGCCAACACCCTGTTTTAAAAAGAGCTCCGGTTTCAGGGGCAAGTATTCATCGTCATGTTTTTCAGGAAGCCTCGCCATGCCGCGGTCTTCTTACCTGTTTGCAACCCACGGTTCGCTTGGCGATCTCAATCCGTTTCTCGCGCTCGGATCCTTCCTGAGACAGGGCGGCAGCCGGGTCGTGATCGCGACCCACGAAACCTATCGCGCAAGGGTCGAGGCGCTCGACCTCGAGTTCGTGTCGATCTTTCCCGACGCCGGCGGCTATGAAGCCGAACTCGGCATGGACGCAGCCGCCATCGTCCACCGCGTCTCCGACGATTTCGACTTCTTCCTGCGCGACATCGTCGGTCGCCATGTGGAGGCGTCGATCGAGCGCCTGCTGCCGGTGGTGCGGACGGTCGACATGGTGATCGCCTCGTCCTACGCCCACGGCGCGCATATCGCCGCGCAGATGGAGGGCAAGCGCTTTGTCGGCGTGGCGCTCCAGCCGGCGGCGATGGTGGCGGCGGGCGAGCCGGCGGTGATCGCCCGGATGCCGATGATGCAGACGCCGTCGCGCCGGCTCGACCGGCTGTTCAACCGGGCCATCCTCGCCATCGCCAACTGGCGGATGCGCGGCGCGCTTGCCACCGTGCGGCAGGCCTACACCATCCGCGGCCTGAAACCGGAGGCCGGGATCAACGGCATCACCGCCGACGTGCCGACGCTTGCGCTGTTCTCGCCCCTGCTGGGCGGCACGCCGGCCCAAGCGGATGGTCGCAGCCGGATGACGGGGTTTCTCTATCTCGATGACGAGGTGGTTTCCGGGGAGGTGGAGCGGCGGGTGTCGACCTTCCTTGCCGCCGGGCCGGCCCCGATCGTCGTCACGCTGGGCAGCTTCAACGTCACGGTCGGCGAGCGGTTCTTCCGGATGGCCATCCGGGCCACCCGGCGCCTCGGTCACCGCTGCATCGTGATTGCCGGCGAGGCCAGCCCCCTGCTCGGCGAAGACTTCGGCCGGCAGGTCCTGGTCCTGCCCTACCTGCCCTATGCCCGGATCTTTCCCCATGCCGCGGCCATCGTCCACCACGGCGGCATCGGCACCTGCGCGCAGGCGCTGAAGGCGGGCCGGCCGCAGGTCGTCTGTCCGCTGTTTGCCGACCAGCACGACAACGCCCACCGCATCACGCGGCTTGGCGCCGGAGAGACGCTGGAGTTTCGCCGCGCCCGCCCCCGCCGCACGCAGGCGGCCCTGAAGCGCATCCTGGAGTCGCCGGAGATCGACGAGCGCTGCCGCAGCCTCGCCGAAACGATCGGCCGCGAGGAGGGCTTGCTTGCCGCCGCCGCCTTTCTTCGCAACAGCGTCGATGAAGCCTTGCCGGCGGAAGCGGTTGTCTACGCCCGGGCGCAGGCCTAATGTCCCGCCGGTCAGCGGCGGAGTAGATCAGGATGACAACACCTGCGACCGACAGCGGCGGCATCGTCGGCTGCATTCTCGCGGGCGGGCTGTCGCGGCGGATGGGCGGCAGCGACAAGAGCCTGATGATGCTTGGTCCCCGGACGCTGGCAGCGCATGTGGCGGCGCGGCTTTCTCCTCAGGTCGATCTCCTGATCCTGAACGCCAATGGCGACAAGGACCGCTTCGCCCCGCTCGGGCTTCTGGTCATTCCGGACGGCATTCCCGGCCATCTCGGCCCGCTCGCCGGGGTGCTGGCCGCGCTCGAATTCACGCGCGCCCATGTTCCCGGCGCCCGCGCGGTGATCACCAGCCCGGCCGACACGCCGTTCATTCCGGAGGACCTCGTCGCCCGGCTGGTCACGGGCGCGGGCGAGAGCGGCCACATCGCCTATGCGGCCTCAAAGGTTGGTCCGCACCCGGTCTGTGCCCTCTGGCCGCTCGATCTTGCCGAACCGCTGCGCGCCTATCTGTCGGATGGCGGCCGCAAGGTGCTGGATTTCGTGCGTGACCAGGGCGAAATCGCGGTGCCGTTCGAACCGGCCACCCTCGCCGGCCAAGAGATCGATCCGTTCGTCAACATCAATCGGCCCGAGGATCTCGGCGCGCTCGAGCCGTTCTTTGCAAACCTGACGGAGAGTGACGCTGGCACGCCCACCGGCAGCCCGGTGATCGGCGTGGCCGGCTGGAAGAACTCGGGCAAGACCACCTTGGTGGCGCGGCTCGTTGCCGAGATCGCCGGCCGGGGGCTCAGGGTGGCCACCGTCAAGCACGCCCACCACAGCTTCGACATCGACCACGAGGGCACCGACTCCTGGCGGCATCGAGAGGCCGGCGCCAGCGAAGTCGCCCTCGTCTCCTCGCGCCGGCTGGCGATCCAGACCGAGTTGCGCGGCGATCCGGAGCCGTCGCTGGACGCCGTGCTGGCCCGGCTCGGTCCGGCCGACGTCGTGATCGTCGAGGGCTACAAGGGCGAAGCGATCCCCAAGATCGAGATCCGCCGCCGCGAGGCGGCGAGCCACGATCCGCTGGCGCCCGCCGATCCGCTTGTCGCCGCCATCGTTGCCGATCATCCGGTGAATGACGCGGCCGGCCTGCCGGTCTTTGCCATCGACGCCGTTCCGGCGATCGCCGATTTCATCCTCGACCACGTCGGCGTCCATGTCGCAGCCTCCTGACCCCACCGCTGTGCCGACTGCCGTCGACGACTGCTTCCGGCATGACGACCGCGTGCTGACCCACGAGGAAGCGGTGGCGCTGATCCTGGCGCGGGTCCCGGCCGTTGCCGGCACAGAGCGCGTGCCGGTCGAGGCCGCGGTCGGCCGGGTCCTGGCGGAGGACATCCACGCCCCGCGCGACGTGCCGCTGACCGACACCTCCGCCGTCGACGGCTGGGCCTTCGCCCATGCGGACTATGCCGCAAGCAACCGCCTGCCCGTCTCCCGCCGGATCATGGCCGGCCGCGCTGCGCCCGATGCGCTGGCCACCGGAACGGCGGCCCGGATCTTCACCGGCGCCGCCATGCCGGAGGGCGCCGACACGGTCGCCATGCAGGAGGACTGCCGCGCGGAGGAGACCGCGGACGGCCTTGTCGTCGTCGTGCCGCCGGGCCTGCGTCCGGGGGCCAACCGGCGCCGCGCCGGCGAGGACCTCGTCGCCGGCGCGCTGGTGGCGCGCGCGGGCACCGGGCTGCGGCCGCAGGATCTGGCGGCGATCGGCTCGCTCGGCCTTGCCGAGATCTCCGTCACGCGGCGGCTCAGGGTCGCGCTCTGCTCGACCGGCGACGAGATCGTCCGCCCCGGCGGTCCGATCCGGCCGGGCGAGGTCTACGACTCCAACCACGTGCTGCTCGCCAGCCTGTTCTCGCGGATCGACGCCGACGTCGACGATCTCGGCATCCTGCCGGACGACGCCGGCAGTGTGCGCGCGGCGCTGGCCACGGCCGCCGCCAGCCATGATCTGGTGCTGACCAGCGGCGGCACCAGCCGCGGCGAGGGCGACCATGTGGCCGACGCCGTCGACGCGCTGGGGCACCGGCATCTGTGGCATCTGGCGGTCAAGCCGGGCCGGCCGCTGAGCTTCGGCCAGATCGGCGACTGTCTGTTTCTCGGGCTGCCCGGCAATCCGGTCGCCGCCCTCGTCGGCTTCCTGCTCTACGGCCAGCCGCTGCTGGCCCGCCTCTCCGGCCGAGCCTGGCGCCCGCCGGTGCGCTATCCGCTGCCCGCCGCCTTCGCCATCCCGTCCCGCAAGACCGGCCGCCGCGAGTTCCTGCGCGGAATCCTGATCACCCGCCCGGACGGCAGCCTTGCCGTCGACAAGTATGCGCGCGACGGGTCGGGCCTGATCACCGGCCTGCGCGCCGCCGACGGCCTGGTCGAGATCCCCGAACAGGCGACGTCCGTCGTCGAAGGCGCGACCGTCGCCTTCATCCCCTTCACCGAGTTCGGATTGCCGCCGCGCCAGACCGCAACGGACTGAGCCGGCGTCCGTTTGACCGGTCGATCAACAAAATCATGACTGCCTGTTGTTTCGGCGTGCCCCACACTGTTGCAAGTGGGAGCGGGAACGTATCATCATGTGTCGACGGCCCGGTGGCCCACGCGCCTGCCGGCCGGCGACAAGAAAACGAGGGGTTCAGGGGGAGCGCGAATGCCGAGGGCATGGCGCTCGACCTCGACAGCTGACAGGTGGGCAGACATGAGCTTTCTGAAGCGTTTCGCGATCACGGCGGCCGTCGTCGTATTGGCGACCGGCGCCGCCGGCGCCCAGGACATGAAAAAGGTCAAGATCGGCACCGAGGGTGCCTATCCGCCCTTCAACTACATCGACAGCAACGGGGAGCTGAAGGGCTTCGACATCGACATCGCCAAGGCGCTCTGCACGGCGATGAAGGCCGACTGCGAATTCGTGACCCAAGACTGGGACGGCATCATCCCCGCCCTGCAGGCCGGCAAGTTCGACGCCATCATCGCCTCGATGTCGATCACCGAGGAACGGATGAAGCAGGTCGACTTCACCAACAAGTATTACAACACGCCGCCGGCGATCGCCGTGGCCAAGGACTCGACGCTTGCCGGCGCGACGCCGGCGGACCTCAAGGGCGTGACCCTCGGCGCCCAGGCCTCGACCACCCACGGCAACTTTGCCGAGGCGAAGTATGGCGAGTCCGAGATCAAGCTCTACCCGACCGCCGAGGAGTACAAGCTCGACCTCGTCAACGGCCGCCTCGATGCGGTGATGGACGACAGCGTCGTGCTCGGCGAATGGCTGAAGACGCCTGAGGGTGCCTGCTGCAAGCTGCTCGGCACGCTCACGCCCGACCCGGCGATCCACGGCCCGGGCGCCGGCATCGCCATCCGCCAGGGTGATACCGAACTGAAGGAAATGTTCAACACCGCGATCGACGCGATCCGCGCCGACGGCACCTACCAGAAGATCAACGCCGAATATTTCGACTTCGACGTCTACGGCGGCTGATCACGGGCCACGCCGGCCGGATGCGCGTCGCCACCTTGCGGCGCGCATCCCCGGTTTCCGTCCGTCCGTCCTGCGTGCGCCGGTCCTGATACGGCGCCGCACCGGATGGCCCGCGCGTCTTCGACGCCCCTCTTCCGCGCGAGGCGGGACACACGCTCATGGATCACTATCTCTCGCTGCTGGGCTGGGGCGCGACGGGTGGGGCGACGAGATCGCCTCCGGTGTCGTCCTCACGATCGCGCTCGCGCTCGCGACGCTGCCGATCGGCCTCGTGCTCGGCTTCTTCATCGCCCTTGCGAAGAACACCGGCGAGAGTTCGCTGGTGCTGGCGGCCAATATCTACACCACGCTGTTTCGCGGCCTGCCCGAGCTGCTGACGCTGTTCATCGTCTATTTCGGCGTGCAGATTGCCATCAACCAGCTGTTCGAGGCTCTTGGCTTCGGGTCGATCGAGATCAACAGTTTCTTTGCCGGCATGATCGCCCTGTCGCTGGTGTTCTCGTCGTTTTCGAGCGAGGTGTTCCTCTCGGCCTTCAAGGGCGTCGCCTCCGGCCAGTATGAGGGCGCCAGCGCGCTCGGCCTGTCGCGCCTTCAGACGATGCGGCTGGTGATCCTGCCGCAGATCATCCGCCTCGCGCTGCCGGGTCTTTCCAATCTCTGGCTGATCCTGCTGAAGGACACGTCGCTGGTGATGGTGATCGGCCTGTCCGACACCCTGCGTCAGGTCTCGATCGCCGCGCGCGTCAGCCGCGAGGCCTTCTTCTTCTTCTTCCTCGCCTGCCTGATCTACCTGGTCCTGTCGATCATCTCGTCGATCGGAATCGGCCGGATCGAGGCCTGGACCCGGCGCGGAGACTTCGGCCGATGACGATGACCAGCACCCTGCCGCCGCCGGCGCCGCCGCGCCGCTGGACACCGGCCCGGATCGCCGGCCATGTCTTCCTCGCCTTCTGGATCCTGCTCGGCCTCGGCATCACGCTCGGCATGGCGGCCGGCTGGGACAGTTCCTTCCTGTCCACCTACGGGCCGCGGCTTCTGTCCGGCCTCGGCATCACGCTGTGGCTGGTGTTCTGGTCGTTGCTGATCGGCGGCCTGCTGTCGCTGCCGATCGCCGCGGGCCGGCTGTCGAACAACCGGATCTTCTCCAGCCTCGCCTTCGCCTGGGTCTATTTCTTCCGCGGCACCCCGCTGCTCGCCCAAGCCTTCCTGTTCTATTATGGCATCGGAACCTTCTCGCCCGAGTTGGAAGCCATTGGTCTGTGGTGGATCTTCGAGGAGGGGCTATACGCTGCAGTCTTCATCTTTTCACTGAACACATCGGCCTATCAGGCTGAAATCCTGAGCGGAGCGCTGCGCAACGTGCCGCGCAGCCAGCGAGAGGCCTGCGCCGCGCTGTCGCTGCCTCGCTCGATCACATTCCTGAAAGTGATCCTGCCACAAGCAATGATTGTCGCGTTGCGTCCTTACGGCAACGAGATCATCCTGATGATCAAGGGCTCGGCCATCGCCTCGATCATCACCGTGCTCGACCTGATGGGCGAGACGCGCCGCGCCTTCTCGCGCACCTTCGACTTCGAGGCTTATCTCTGGGCGGCCGTGCTCTATCTGGTGATGGTCGAGGTGATCCGTCGCCTGTGGGACATGTTCGAGGGCCGACTCACCCGCCATCTGGTCCGCCGCAGCGACGATTGACCCGGCTTTACGCGACGATTCGGCCCTTTCGCCGCGGCGCGATCGGACGTATCTGAGGCAGGGGCGGACACGAGGAGCACGGCATGACGATCGAGACCTGGAGCAACGAGGCGGGCGCGTCCCCGGACGACGTCCTGCCCCCGCGTCCGACCGGCCTTGCCATGAAGCGCGGCCTGCGCTGCCGCTGTCCGGCCTGCGGCGAGGGACGCCTGTTCCGCGCCTATCTCAAGGTAGCGCCGACCTGCCCCGCCTGCGGCGAGGATCTTTCGCACCAGCGCGCCGACGACGCCCCGCCCTATTTCACCATCGTCATCGTCGGCCACATCGTCGTGCCGCTGGCGCTCGCGGCCGAGCGCGAGCTGCATCCGGAGATGTGGATCCAGATGACGGTCTGGCCGCTGCTGGCACTGGTGATGTCGCTGCTGCTGCTGCCGCCGATCAAGGGCGCCGTCGTCGGCTTCCAGTGGGCGCGCTACATGCACGGCTTCGATCCGCGCGGCCCCGGCGACGACGACATTCCCGCCGATCCCGCCGCCCTCGTCGCAAAGTCGCCTGCATGAACGCGCCGATGGAAGGCCGCACCGGCAACCGCGTCGGTGCGGATGGCCAGCGGCCGGGCTACCTTCGCCCCAAGGACGCCGCGACCATCCTGATCCTCGACCGCACGCTTTCGGGCGTGCGCGTGCTGATGGGCCGGCGCCCGAGCCGCGACGCCTTCATGCCGGCGGCCTACGTGTTCCCCGGCGGCCGGGTCGATCCCACCGACGGGCGCGCCTTCGCGGCGAACGAGCTCGACCCCGTGGAGCGCGACCGGCTGCTCGACCGGATGCGGCCCAGGCCCAGCCTGCGCAAGGCGCGGGCGCTGGCGCTCTGCGCCCTGCGCGAGACGGCGGAAGAGACCGGCTATCTGCTCGGCCGCACCGGCATGGAGCTGCCCGCCTCCGTCCACCCCGACTGGGAGCCGTTCCAGGCGGCCCGTATCGTGCCCGATCTCTCACCCCTGCGCGTGGTCGCGCGGGCGATCACCCCGCCCGGCCGGGTGCGCCGCTTCGACAGCCGCTTCTTTGCCGTCTTCGCCGACGTGATCGCCGTGCGGCCCGAGGGCATCGCCGGCACCGGGGAGCTGGAGGACGTGGTCTGGCCGACGCTGGACGAGGCGGACGGGCTGGAACTGCCGCGCATCACCCGCTCGGTGATCGACGACCTCAAGCGCCGGCTGATCGACGACCCCGCCCTTTCGCCCGGCGGTCCGGCGACCTTCTATCGCCCGATCGGCGACGAATTCGTGCGCGAGCCGATGTGATGACCATCGCCGACGGCTATCACGCGCTGGCGCCCGGCCGGCTGGCGACCATCGTCACCTTTCTGGAGATGACCGCCGCGCCGGTCCTGCCCGAGACCCCGGCGCCGGCCGGCGTCACGCTGGAGGCGGCCGACCCGGCCGATGTCGATGGCTACCGCGCGCTGTTTCTCAAGATCGGCGCCGATTATCTCTGGTGGTCGCGGCTGGCGGACGGGGACGACGCCCTGCGCGGGATCCTTGCCGAGCCGACCCGCGCGATCTTCATCGCCCGGCGCGAAGGGGCGGCGATCGGGCTGATCGAGTTCGACTTCCGCGATCCCGCCGACGCCGAACTCGCCTTCTTCGGGCTCGTGCCGCAGGCGATCGGTGGCGGAACCGGCCGCTGGCTGATGACCGAGGGCCTGCGCCGGGCCTGGGCGCGGCCTGACCTGAAGCGGCTCTACGTCCACACCTGCCATTTTGATTCGCCGCAGGCGATCGGCTTCTACATCCGCTCGGGCTTCCGGCCTTATGACACCCAGATCGAGGTGTTCGAGGATCCGCGCCTTGCCGGCATCCTGCCCCGGGACGCCGCCCCGCAGGTGCCGCTGGCCGTCCGGCCGGCGTGAGTCTGCCTCAGCCTTGCCCCTCTCTGGCCCGCAGCCGCTCCAGGGCGAGGCTGGCAAGCGCCGCTCCCACCGTGGACGCGCCGTAGAACCAAAGCCCCGGCTCGGTGACGGCGGTGGCAAGGCCGCTGGTCTTGGCCGCGAACACCACCAGCGCCACCAGCACCACGTCCATCAGCGACCAGCGGCCGATCGCCTGCAGATGGCTGAGCAGCCGCCCCTCGGCGCCAAGACCGGCCAGGAACAGCACCGCCAGCTTGGCGAGCGGAAACACCACCGACCCGAGGCCGACGACGAGGGCCAGCAGCAGGTCGCCCTCGCCCCAGAGCCCGGCCACAACGGCGATCAGCGAGGGCGTCTCGGTGAAGACATAGAGGCGGTCGAGGGTCAGCAGCGGCAGCGTGAGACCGAGCGGCAGGCAGAGCGTGGCGACGAGAAGCGAGAGGGCGAAGGCATGGCGCACGGCGGTCGGTTCCTCCCGAAACGGCTCGGTTCGTCCATAGCAGATGCGGGGCCACGACAACCTTGACATTCGGCCTGTTTCGACTAGTTTGCGCGCCAATCTGTGGACCCGACTTCGGGGACGCGCCGGCCCCCGTGGCCGATTTCCTCGAATCTTTAAGGACTGAGGCGCCATGGCCAAGGCCACGACCATCAAGATCAAGCTGCTCTCGACCGCCGACACCGGCTTCTTCTACGTCACCAAGAAGAATTCCCGCACGATGACGGAGAAGATGGTGATGAAGAAGTACGACCCGATCGCGCGCAAGCACGTCGAGTTCAAGGAAGCCAAGATCAAGTGAGGTGGCGGCGGCCCTGCCGCCCGCTCTTCGCAAAAGGCGCCTTCGGGCGCCTTTTTCTTTGGCCGTTTGCCCGGAAACGCAAGGAACCCTCCGCGGCCATGCGGCGCCGGGAGGGCGAAGACGTCAGGGTCTGCGGATGACTCAGCCCCGTTGCGCCCACCGGGCAGCGCGAGGCCTGGAAAAGGAGAATGGTCGGCCGTGGGTCACTGAGGAGGCCACTCTATCCACGACCGACCATTCGGCCCTCATGTATCCGGGAGATGCGGCGGACCCGAACACACCAGGGTTTCTCGACGAGCGGAGTATCTACCGGAGTTTCCGGCTGCCCCTTGCCCGTCTTCTTGAGATCGACCGTAGATCAACACTTCATTTACGACAATCGACATCGGCGCTTCAGCCGATTCGATTCAAATTCTTCGTAAATTGTTAACGTAAACGACTGGCGGGTGAGCTGCCGGGTGCCCTCGCCTGCCGGACATGACAAAGGCCGCAGCGGTGCCGCGGCCTCACAGGTCCTCGAGCCGATGATCCGACTCACGCCGCGTCGGCGACCACGCGGTTGCGGCCGCAGCGCTTGGCCGAGTAGAGCGCGACGTCGGCCCGCTTCAGCATGCGCTCCGGGGTGTCGTGGGGGCGGATGGCCGTGGCAAGGCCGATCGAGACGGTGATCTCCAGATCCTTCAGCCCGCCGGCAACGGGGAACAGTTCGCCGGCGATGCGCTCGCGCAGGCGTTCGGCGATCATCAGGGCGAAGGGCTGGTCGGTGTCGGGCATCACCACCACGAATTCCTCGCCGCCCAGCCGGCAGGCGATGTCGACGCCGCGCACGTTGCGGGTCAGGCGCCGCGCGAACTCGCGCAGCACGTCGTCGCCGACATCGTGGCCGTAGGTGTCGTTGACCGCCTTGAAGTGATCGATGTCGACGATCAGCAGCGACAGGTCGTTGCCGCGGCTGTTGGCCTGGGTGACCAGCGGCGCCAGATGCGAATCGAGATAGCGGCGATTGTGCAGGCCCGTCAGGCCGTCCGTCATCGCCAGTTCCATGGTCTGCTGGACGGTGTCGCGCAGACGGTCGGTGAAGCGCTTGCGGCGAATCTGGGTGCGGCAGCGGGCGAGCAGCTCGTTGCGATCGATCGGGCGCAGCAGATAGTCGTTCACGCCGAGGTCGAGACCACGCATCAGGCGCAGATTGTCCTCGGGCTCGGCGATCAGGAGAATCGGCAGGGCGCGGGTGCGCTCCAGAGAGCGCAGCTGCGAGCAGAGACGCAGGGCGTCGTAGTCGGCCAGCGCGATGTTGACGATCACCAGCTCGTAGGTGCCCTCGGCCGCCTTGAACAGGGCGTCCTGCGGCGAGGTCTCCACGTCCACGGCATGCTCGCGCGACAGCGCGGTGACGATTCGCTCGAAGGATGACCGGCGGTCGTCGAC
Source organism: Methylobrevis pamukkalensis (assembly GCF_001720135.1). Lineage (GTDB taxonomy): Bacteria > Pseudomonadota > Alphaproteobacteria > Rhizobiales > Pleomorphomonadaceae > Methylobrevis > Methylobrevis pamukkalensis. Next base: position 11,204 of record NZ_MCRJ01000065.1, on the reverse strand, counting down.
AACCAGCACCCGCCCGGGACCGGCCCGCGAGGGATCGGCGTCGCGCAGGGCCTCCGCGAGCCCGGCCATGTCGCCGGCGGTTGCGCGGCTGTGGAGCTCGTCGGTCAGCATCTTCAGCCGGGCAAGGCTTTTCACGCGCGTCAGCAGCGCCAGATCGCTCACGGGCTTGGTCAGGAAATCGTCGGCGCCGGCTTCCAGCCCCCTCACCCGGTCGCTCGGCTGGTCGAGCGCCGTGACCATGATCACGGGGATATGGGCGGAGCGGGGATCGGACTTGATGCGGCGGCAGACCTCGAAGCCGTCCATGCCGGGCATCATCACGTCGAGGAGGATGATGTCGCAGTGCGACCGCGCGACGAAGTCGAGCGCCTCCGGACCGCTGGCCGCGGTGACGACATCGAAATATTCGGCCGTGAGCCGCGCTTCCAGCAGCTTCACGTTGGCCGAGACGTCGTCGACGACAAGGATGCGCGCGGTCATTCGGCTGCCACTCCTGCAATACGGCTGCACGGACCCCGTCCGGCCGCCAGGTGCGACCGGAGTGATCCGTCCTGATGTCACGCCGACCGCCCGCGAAAGTGCGGATCGTCCGGCACGACAGGAGCGACATCGGGCCGGCGGTCGGGGTCGACCCGGCCGGGGAGCGCTCTAGTCCCCAAGATACGCGCGAACCGTTTCCAAAAACTTTGTCACCGAGATCGGCTTGGAGATATAGGCCTCGCAGCCGCCCTGGCGGATGCGCTCCTCGTCGCCCTTCATGGCAAAGGCGGTGACGGCGATCACCGGAATGGCGCGCAGTTCGTCGTCTTCCTTGATCCACTTCGTGACTTCGAGGCCGGAGACCTCGGGAAGCTGGATGTCCATGAGGATGAGGTCAGGCTTGTGGGACCGCGCGATGTCGAGCGCCTCGATCCCGTTGCGGGTCTGCAGCGTCGCATAGCCATGCGCTTCGAGAAGGTCATGGAAGAGCTTCATGTTGAGCTCGTTGTCTTCCACGATCAGCACCGTCTTGGGCATAAACTCTCTCCGCCGACCGATGCGAGTGCGTTATCCTGCGTCCGGCGGGACAGACCGGAAGAAGCGCGTTCGGCTCTGCCCCTTCCACGCCGGCGATCGGCTCGCCAACGCCACCGCGATCATGCTACATCTGTCATCGTTACGAACAAAACCTTTAGGAAACGCAAAGATTTGATGCAAAAGCCCGGACGCGGACAGCTCACCGAGGAGCAGGCGGAGGCGATCGCCATCTCCGCGCTCGGCCATCTGGCCGGCGACGAGGAGGCGCTCGGACGCTTTCTGGCCCTCACCGGCATCGGCCCGGCGGATCTGCGGCTTGCCGCCGCCGAGCCCGGCTTTCTTGTCGGCGTGCTCGAATTCTTCCTCGAGGACGAGAGCCTGCTGCTCAGCTTCGCCTCCAATGCCGCCCTGCGCCCGACGATGATTGCGGCTGCGCGGTTCACGCTGGCACGCGGGAGCGAAGGCAACTTCTGACCTTCGCGCCGAGCGACGCAGGCTTGTGGCCGTGCCTGCCAAGGCCGTATCCTTGCCCGGAGATTCCGCCATGCGCCCGCCCCTCGCCGGGACACGCACGCGGAGCGGAGCCTGCCGCCGTGCCCTCGATGTCCGCCCCACCCAACGGATTGCCGACCATCGACTCCGGACATGGCCCTCAGTCCGGCTTCTGCCGCGATTGCCTGCGCCCGCGCGCGCGGGCGAGCGGCGCTGCACGGCCTGCGGCAGTCCGCGGGTGTTGCGCCATGCCGAGCTTGGCGCCCTCACCATCGCCCATGTGGATTGCGACGCCTTCTTCGCGGCGATCGAGAAGCGCGACGATCCCTCGCTGCGCGACCGGCCGGTGATCGTCGGCGGCGGCCGGCGCGGGGTGGTGTCCACCTGCTGCTACATCGCCCGCATCCGCGGCGTGCGCTCGGCGATGCCGATGTTCAAGGCGCTGGAGGCCTGTCCCGACGCCGTGGTGATCAAGCCGAACGGGACGAAATATGCAGAGGTCGGGCGACAGATCCGCGAGATGATGCTGGCGCTGACGCCGCTGGTGGAGCCGCTGTCGATCGACGAGGCCTTTCTCGATCTCGCCGGCACCGAGCGCCTGCACCGGGCGAGCGCGGCCGAGGTGCTGGCCCGCTTTGCCCGCAGGGTCGAGGCCGAGGTCGGCATCACGGTTTCGGTCGGCCTCAGCTACAACAAGTTCCTCGCCAAGATCGCCTCCGACCTCGACAAGCCGCGCGGCTTTGCGGTGATCGGCCGGGCCGAGGCGCCGACGTTCCTCGCCCGCCAGCCGGTGTCGCTGATCTGGGGGGTCGGCAAGGCCAGCCAGGAGAAGCTGGCCGGTGACGGCATCCGCCTGATCGGCCAGTTGCAGGAAATGGACGCGGTCACGCTCGCCCGCCGCTACGGCGCGATGGGCCTGCGGCTGGCCAAGCTTGCCCACGGCGAGGACGCGCGGCGGGTGTCGACTGCCGGAAAACGCAAGAGCGTCAGCGCCGAGACCACGTTCGACGAGGATCTGGCGACACTCGCCGATCTGAGGCCGATCGCGCGGCGGCTGGCCGAGAAGGTGTCGGCCCAGCTCAAGAGCCACGGCATCGGCGGGCAGACCGTGACGCTGAAGCTGAAGACCCGGGACTTCAGGATCCGCACCCGCAGCCGACGGCTGCACGATCCGACCCAGCTTGCCGACCGCCTGTTCCAGACCATCGACGCCCTGCTTGCGCCCGAGACCGACGGCACGCGCTACCGGCTGATCGGCGTCGGCATGTCGGATCTGGTCGAGGCGAAGGAGGCCGATCCCGGCGACCTTGCCGATCCGGGCGCGGCCCGGCGCGCGGCGGCCGAGAAGGCGATGGACGCGGTGCGGCAGAAATTCGGCAAGGCGGCGGTGGAGACCGGCCTCGTCTTCGGCAGCCGCAAGCCGGACCGCCCGCCGCGGGGCTGAACGGAAGGGGCGTTTGCCCCCACGTTCACTTGCAGTCGGACAGGGGCAGCGCCTCGAAGGTCTTCATCGCGCCGGAGAGCTGGAGCTCGCCGTAGTCGAGGGTCAGCCGGTCGGCGACGCCGTTCTCGTAGAGATCGAAGGACATGCTGTATTCGGGCGAGGTGTCGCCGGACTTCTCCGGATCGAAGTAGGAGACGTTCATCTGCCAGAAGGTCATGCCGGAAAGTTCCGCCGCGACCGCGTTGGCCGCGCCGGTCTTGGGCGGGCCGATGATCGCGGTGGTGGCGTAGGACTTGTCGGCGCCCTCCGACCCGTCGAACACCATGGCCTGCAGCACGCCCTCGCCCCGAGCAGCGGCGGCGAGCATGTCGGTCAGGTTGGCGGTCGGGAACACGCTCTTCGGCGCGACCGGGATGGTGCGCTTCTCCGGGCTGAGGAGCGCGACTTCCACGCCGTCGTCCGATCGCGTCGCCCTGCCCTTCACCTCTTCGGACAGGACCTGATCGGTGTAGGTCTGCGAGAGGAAGTCGAAGCCGTCGCCTTCCGCCGTCTCGAAGGTGGAGGTGCGCAGGTCGGTGATCACGGCCTTGGCGTCGTCGTCCTGAACCTTCATCACGAAGCGGAAATTGGTGGTGTAGCCCTCGCAGCGGCTGCCGGTGAACTCCATCACCATCCGGCCGGACACATCCGACACGCCCGATCCCGCGTCGGTGTTGATCATCGCGAGGTCGTAGGCGACGCGGTGGGGCAGCAGGGTCGCGGACCAGGCAGGGAACGCGGTCACGGCGCACAGCGCCGTCGCAAGCGAGGTGGTTGCAAGACCGCCCCAGGTCGCCGTCTTCGTCATTTGCGCGTTCCTCGATCCGAGCCTGCCGGGCCGCGGGGAATGCCGCATCCGCCCAGCTCCCTGCTGACTAGCATATGCGTCGCTGCGGACCAATCGACGAGAGCGCCGCAGAAGATCACGGACAATTGCGCAGGACTCCGGACAATCACGAAGAACGCCTTGCGGCTGCGATGCCTTTCGGCGAAAAGAGGAGACGTTTCCAGCCGGCGCGCCCGGCCGATCTCCTGTCAGTTCGAGGATTGTCCGCCATGTCCGGAGCCATCGAAGCCCGCATCGCCGAGCTCGGCCACGCGCTGCCCGACGCCCCCGCGCCCGCCGCCAACTACGTTCCCTTCGTCGTCACCGGCCATCTCGTGTTCATCTCCGGGCAGATCTCGAAGTCGCCGTCGGGCGAGATCGTCACCGGCCATCTCGGCGGCGGGGTCGAGGTTGCGGCCGGCCAGCAGGCGGCGCGGATCTGCGCCCTCAACATCCTCGCCCAGGCCAAGGCGCGCTCGGCGATCTCGACCGGATCAGCCGGATCGTGCGCATCAACGGCTTCGTCGCCTCGACGCCGGACTTCACCGACCATCCGAAGGTGATCAACGGCGCCTCCGACCTTCTCGGCGAGATCTTCGGCGAGGCCGGGGCCCATTCGCGCTGCGCCCTCGGCGTCGCCGCCCTGCCCTTCGGCGTTGCGGTCGAGATCGACGCCGTCATCGAGTTCAAGTGAGACACGATGGGCCGCGCCGACTGGCTCGCCTCCCGTCCCGTCGCCCATAGGGGCTACCACGATGCCGCCGCCGGCCGCATCGAGAACACCACATCGGCGGTCGCGGCCGCCGTGGAACGCGGCTTCGGCGTCGAGATCGACATCCACCTGTCGTCCGATGGCGAGGCCTTCGTCTTTCACGACCTGTCGCTCGACCGGCTGACCGAGGGCCGCGGCGCGGTTGCGACGCTGACCATGGCCGAGCTTCGCGCCGTGCCCTTCCGGCAGACCCGCGACCGCATCCCGACGCTCGGCGACGTGCTCGACATCGTCGGCGGCCGGGTGCCGGTGTTCATCGAGATCAAGAGCTTCGGCGGCAACGAGCCGTGGCCGCTGGTGGCCCGCGCCGCCGACATCCTCAAGAGCTATGCCGGACCGGCGGCAATGATGTCCTTCGATCCGGGGGCGGTCAGCGCCATGGCGGACCTTGCGCCCGACGTGGCCCGCGGCATCATCGCCGACGACTGCCGCGACGACGAGGAGTGGGCCGGCTTCTCGCGCACCACGCGCTTCTACCTGCGCAACATGCTGCATTTTCCCAAAACCCGGCCGGACTTCGTCAACTACTGGATCAAGGCCCTGCCCGCGCCCGCGCCGAACCTGCTGCGGACCTTCGGCGTGCCGCTCCTGACCTGGACCGTGCGCACGCCGGACGACCGGGCCAGAGCCGCGCGCTGGGCCGACCAGATCGTCTTCGAGGGCTTCGACCCGGAGACGTCACCTTCGCCGGCGCGAGACGTTGCCGCGGGCACCTGACAGGCCCACATGAGACCGGTCTTCCGGGGTCCTGGTCCGGAAGGATCTGCAACGGTCAGGGTCTCCCCGGCCGGCGCCCGGTCGGGCGCATCCTCACCCGCAGGGGCGACCGGCGGTCAGGACCTTGCGTGTTCGGTATGAGGCGGCATGAGTTCCGAAATCGCGCTGCGCGTCGTGTCATCGCTTGCCGAGGTGTCCCGCGACGGCTGGGATGCGGTGGCCAATCCCGGCTGGCGGCTTCCTGCCGGCGGCAGGCTTGCGTCGTCCGGCGACGAGACGCCGCCGGCGCCCTACAATCCCTTCGTCGGACATGACTTCCTGCATGCGCTCGAAGAGAGCGGATGCGCGGTCGCGCGCAGCGGCTGGCTCGGCCAGCATCTGCTGATGGACGGCCCGGACGGCACGCTCGCCGCCGCCGTGCCGGTCTGGCTGAAGGGCCACAGCCAGGGCGAATACGTGTTCGACCATGGCTGGGCCGACGCCTTCGAACGCGCCGGCGGCAGCTACTATCCGAAGCTTCAGGTGTCGGTGCCCTTCACGCCGGCGACCGGTCCGCGCCTGCTGGCGGGTAGCGGCGAGGGCACGGAGATCCGCCGCGCCGCGCTGGCGCAGGGGCTCGTCGCGCTGGCCTGCCGCCACGGCGTCTCGTCGGTGCATGCGACCTTCCTGCTCGACGCCGACGCCGAGACGCTGGAGGCGCGCGGCTTTCTGGGGCGGACCGACCAGCAGTTCCACTGGACCAACCACGGCTACGGCTCCTACGAGGACTTTCTCGGCGAGCTTGCCTCGCGCAAGCGCAAGGCGCTGCGCAAGGAGCGCCGCGAGGCCCTCAGCGACGACATCACCATCGAGTGGGTGACCGGCGCGGACCTCACGGAAGCCCACTGGGACGCCTTCCACGCCTTCTACATGGACACCGGCGCGCGCAAGTGGGGCCGGCCCTATCTCAACCGCCGCTTCTTCTCGGCGATCTCGGCGACGATGGCCGACCGGATCCTGCTGGTGATGGCGCGGCGCGGCGGGCGCTGGATCGCCGGAGCGCTGAATTTCATCGGCTCCGACACGCTCTATGGCCGCAACTGGGGCTGCATCGAGGATCACCCCTTCCTGCATTTCGAGGTCTGCTACCATCAGGCGATCGATTTCGCGATCGCCCATGGCCTGTCGCGGGTGGAAGCCGGCGCGCAGGGCGACCACAAGCTCGCCCGCGGCTATCTTCCGGTCACCACCCGCTCGGCCCACTGGATCGCCGACCGCGGATTCCGCACGGCCGTCGCCGACTATCTGGTGCGCGAGCGGCGGGCCGTCGACGCGCAGGCCGAGATCCTGACGGAGATGGGTCCGTTCCGCAGGTCGGCGGAGTGACACCCGAGTCGATTCGGATTTGAAATTTCCGGCGCGGCGGGTTTCATGTCCGAAGGGCCCCCAAAGAAGGACGCAGAGCGGCATGAGCGCCTACGACGACCACAACATCTTCGCCAGGATCCTGCGCGGCGAGATCCCCTGCCACAAGGTGCACGAGGACGACGACACACTGGTGTTCATGGACATCATGCCCCAGGCCCGGGCCATGCGCTGGTGGTGCCGAAGGCGGCCTCGCGCAACCTGCTCGATGCCGATCCGGCCGCGCTCGGCCGGGTGATCGCGGTGGTGCAGAAGATCGCCATCGCCTCGAAGGCGGCCTTTGCGGCCGACGGCGTGACCGTGATGCAGTTCAACGAGGCGGCCGGCGGGCAGAGCGTGTTCCACCTGCATTTCCACGTGATCCCGCGTTTCGAGGGCGTGGCGTTGCGCCCACACAGCGGCGCGATGGCCGACCATGCCGAGCTGGCCGCGCAGGCGGCGACACTGCGGGCCGCGCTTTGAACGAATGACGCTCACCGGGCGCGTCAGGCGCCCGGCATGCCGAAGGTCATGGCCACGATCAGCAGCAGCTCTCCGGCGATGATGCCGGGGAGCGGGCGGCGGCCGGCGGCAAGGAACACGGCAAAGCCGCCGAGGAAGGCGCCGAGCCGGAATGCCAGCGGCAGCTCGGCGAGATAGCCCTGCGGATAGAACACGAGGCGGCAGACCACGGCGGCCACCAGCGCGGTGGCCACCGCCCGCACCCAGCGCATGATCTCGCTGTCCTCCGACAGCCGTGTGCCGAAGGCGACGCCGAGCCAGCGCCAGATGTGCGTCGGCAGGGCGCCGGCGAGCACCATGAACAGGAATGGCCACCAGGGCGCGTCGACGAGCGTGTAGCCCGGCATGGCTCAGCCCTCCCCCCGGCGGCGCCAGAGGCGGTCACCGGCATAGACCAGTGTGCCGCCGGCAAGGCCGGCGATCACCAGGTCGAGCGTCGGGTCGATCGCATGGCAGACGGGCAGCAGCACGAAGCCGGTGGCAAAGGCCGCGCGCTCGAGCACCAGCCGTGCCGCCGCCCACAGCGAACAGGTGAAATAGAGCGGCGTGAGGAAGAACAGGCAGGCCGAGGCGGCGGGCGGCAGGCTGCCGAGGGCGGCGAAGGCCACCGCCGTCACCACCGTGTTGCACAGCACCAGCGACCCGGCAAAGCCCGTGAACCAGGCGATGCGGTGGTCGCGCGGCACCTTCGGCAGTTCGGCGACCGCCACCACGAAGGAGGTCACCGCCAGGAAGGTCGAGACCACGTAGAGCTGCCATTTCGGCGTGTGCGCGGCGCGGATCGTCGGCAGGATCGCCACAACCATGGGCATCAGCCGCACCGAGCAGAGCACGATGGCGAACACGGTTGCCCAGAAGGACGCGCCGGAGGCAATCGAGCCGACCAGCACCACCTGGCTCGGCAGCGCCCAGATCACCGCCGTCATCGCCGTCGCCAGCTCGAGCGTCACGCCCGATTCGCGCGCGAGGCCGGCAAAGCCGGTCATCGACGCCATCAGGATGAACCCGGGAACGGAGAGGACGCCGAGGCAGCCCTTGAGCAGCCAGCCGGCGCCGCTTTGGGGAGCGAAGGCCATGGTGGGCGCATCCTTGCCCCAAACGCCGGGAGGATGAAAGCACGCCCACGGCAACGGAGCCATGCAAAGGCAGGCTGATCATCGACCCGGCGACCACCGCTGTCGTGGCTGTTCCTGTCCGGACGCGGCGATCCTGCCCCTACCATCACGCGGCCCGACGCTCCATATTGAGCCGAAGGGCGGACGTGTGGCGCCAGACGTGACAAGGTCGCCGAACAGGCTTGATTTCCGCCCGGCGACGGCGCTGAGATGGCCGTCGGCAGGGCCGGAAACATCCCCGCCGGCAGGAAACGCATGACCGGGCCAGACATCCCGAACCGACAGGGCGACATCGACATGGCGGAGACTGGCCGGCGGGCTTGCCGGAAGCGGCAGGATTCCTGGCACGGGGGTCATGGACCATGACCACGTTCTTCGGCCTGCTCGCCGCCGCGATCCTTCTCTGGGCCGGACTGCGGTGGTTTGCCGTCACGCCGCCGCGCAAACTGGCGATGCGCCTCCCCGGAGCCACCGCGCTGACGGGGCTGGTGATCGCCGCGGCGCTGGCGGCCAGCGGGCGGATCGGCCTTGCCGGCGCTGACCGTGCTGATCATGGCGCTCTGGGGCCGCGGCCTGCTCGGGAGTGCCGGACCCGGTGGCGGCGATCCGCGCGGCCGCTCGATGGTGCGCTCGGCCGCGCTGGAGATGCAGATCGAACACCAGACGGGCGCCATGTCGGGCCGGGTGCTGGCGGGAACCTTCGAGGGACGGGAACTGGCGGGACTGCGCCGCAGGCGCTCGCCCGGCTCTACCGCGAGATCGCCAGCGATCCCGAAAGCTCAGCCCTGCTTGAAGCTTATCTGGACCGCCGCCTTCCCGGATGGCGTAAAGACTTCAAGCTCGACGACCGTGCGCGGGAGCGTCGCGCGGCGAGCACGGGCGCCATGAGCAAGCAGGAGGCGTACCAGATCCTTGGACTTGCGGATGGGGCCGGAGAGGCCGAGATCCGTGCCGCCCATCGACGGCTGATGAAGCGCGTTCATCCGGACCAGGGCGGATCCACCTTTCTCGCGGCCAGGATCAACGAGGCCAAGGACCGGCTTCTCTCCAAACATCGCTAGGCTCCACAGCTACGCAGATACAGAAGGCTGTTGGCGTGTCCGCCGGCGCTGGAATGCTGCGCGAGAGCGGTCATGCATGACCCGTCACGTGACGGGGTCTTGCGGGAGGCCGGAAGACATCCGGCCACCCCTCTTTCGGTTCTGGACCCGGCGGTCTGCAAGGAGCACCCGGGATTGCGCGGGCCGTGCCGTCAGAGACGGACGGCGTAGCAGGCGAAATCGCGCTTCTTCAGCACCGCGCAGGCGCGGTTGGCGGCGTCGGCATCGTCGAAGCCCGCAAAGCGTGCCCGCACATAGGTCGCGCTGCCCTTGCTGAACACCTCGGTGACCGGCGCCGCATCGGCGAGACTGGAGCCGGCCTTGTCGCGTGCCTTGGCGAGGAGGGCATTCGCGGCCTTCTCGCTGGCGACTGCACCGATCTGGATCACCCAGCCGGACATCTGGCGGTCGGCCGACCGGCTCGGGGCGGCCAGCTTGCGGGCGCCCGTGTCGACCGATGCCACTTCGATCGGCGCCGGCGGCACCGGAATGCTCATGGTCTGGACCTGAAGGCTATCGGCCTCCATGTCGGCGTCGCCGATGGCGCCCTCGCCCTCCACCTCGGCAAAGGCCTCGGCGGCCGAAACCGGCATCTCACCCTCGGTGTAGACGTCGGGCTGGCGCAGCGGCACGGTCGCGATCGGGCGGCCGACCTCGATGCTCGCCGACGGCAGGATCGACGCCGTGACGAACTCCTGCGAAGGCATCAGCGGGCGCGGCAGCGGCATCGGGTGCCCGGCGAGGGCAACCGCTGTCCGGGAGGCGGCCTCGCCGACCGGGATGGCGATGTTGCGCGCGGCAACCGGCACCTTCTGACCGACGGCGCGGGCAACCAGCGCATCGTCGACACCCCGGCCACGGCTGGCCTTGGGCAAGTAGGCGGCCAGAAGCTTGCGCATCTTGTCGTCGCGCGAGGCGCCGCTGGTGCCGCCGAGGACGACGCCGACCATCTTGCGGCCATCGCGCTTGATCGAGCTCACGAGATTGAAGCCGGACATGCGCGTGTAGCCGGTCTTGATGCCGTCCACACCGTCGACGCTGCCGAGCAGCCGGTTGTGGTTGCCGATCTTGCGGCCCTTCCAGACGAAGCTGCGGGTCTGGAAATAATCGTAGTACCTCGGGAAGCGCACCTGCAGCGCCACGCCGAGAATCATCATGTCGCGGGCGGTGGTGTACTGCTGCACGTCCGGCAGGCCGGAGGCGTTGCGGAACTGGGTGCCGCGCATGCCGATGGCCCGCGCGGTGCGGGTCATGCGGTCGGCGAAGGCGCGCTCGGAGCCCGACACGTTCTCGCCGATCGTGGCGGCAACGTCGTTGGCCGACTTCGTCACCAGCGCCTTGATCGCGTCCTCCACGCTGATCGTCTCGCCGCGGCGCAGGCCGAGCTTCGACGGCGGCATCGCCGCGCTGTGGGCCGTCGCCGTCAGGCGGCTCGACAGCTTGTAGCGACCACGGTCCAGTTCCTCGAAGAGGACATAGAGCGTCATCATCTTGGTGAGGGACGCGGGATAGCGCCGGGCATCCGCGTCCTCCTGGTAGAGGACCTTGCCCGTGGTCGTGTCCACGACGATCGCCGCGGTTTTCGCGGCGGCCGCCTCGGCCGACGGCAGGGTGACGACAAGGCCGCTGGCCAGGACCGCAGCGCAGGCGGTGCGGACGAAAGCGGCGGCGTTCATGTTCTGGAAGATTCGGAAGCGAAACACCTTCGGACCAATCCTTGCTCGGAAGACGGCATCCGGACGCGCCACAGGATCAGCGACACGACACCCAACAAGCG
>NZ_MCRJ01000064.1 GCF_001720135.1 Methylobrevis pamukkalensis | reverse complement strand
CCTCGACTGCTCCTCCACCGATGTGGCTGATCTCGCTCCGCTGGCGACGATTCGCAGCCTACAGTTTCTCGACTGCTCTTCAACCGAACTGGCCAACCTCACGCCGCTGGCAAAGCACGACAGGCTCCAGGCCCTGGACTGCTCCTATTCGTACGTGGCGGATCTCGCTCTGCTGGCACAGTGCGACAATCTCAAGTTCCTTAATTGCTGCAATACACAGGTTTCCGACCTCGGGCCACTGAAGCGGCTTGCCAGCCTCCAGTCCCTCGACTGCTCCGAAACGCAGGTGTCAGACATTGGACCACTGGAGCGGCTCGGCCGCCTCCGGTCACTCGACTGCTCCAACACGCAAGTGGCCGATCTCGCACCGCTCGCCTGCCTCATCAGCCTGAACTCACTTTCTTGCCACAACACGCAGGTCACGGACCTCGGACCACTGGCCAATCTGACCAGTCTCCAATTCCTCGAATGCTGCTATACGCAGGTGGCCGACCTCTGGCCGCTGGCAGAGCTCGCCAGCCTCCAGTACATCGACTGCATGTCCACCCAGATCACTGACCTCACTCCGCTGGCAAGGCTCCACAGGCTCCAGTCCATCTGCTGTTGCTCCACGCAGGTGGCTGACCTCTCGCCTCTGGCCGGGCTCGACAGCCTCCAGTCCCTCGACTGCACCGCCACGCGCGGGTAGCCGACATCACCCCGGTGGCCAGTCTCGCCAATCTCACAGACCTCAAGATCCGAAGCACGCAGGTGGCCGATCTCGCGCCATTGGCACGACTGCGCATCCTCGAGTCTCTTGATTGTGCCTACACACCAGTGGCCGACCTCGCCCCGCTGGCAGGTCTCAGCAGCCTTCGATGCCTCGACTGCTCCTTGACGCGGGTATCCGATCTCGCACCACTAAAAAATCTGGCAAAGCTCGACACTCTTCACTGCTTCGGACTGCATTTCGACGATATTCCGGACGAGATGCTCCCGAAGAATCGGTATGGAAATTCCATCGATGCGTTTAAAGCCTGCTTGGGAACCGCTGACTGAAGCGCCCCCCGTCATCCCATCCAGAAGCGCGGGATCGTTTCCTCCAGCACGCCGCCGATCCTGAGCGGGGCGATGGCGGTGGCGAGGCCGGTCACGTCGTCGAGTTCGACGGCGACGCCGGAGAGGGTGGCGGCGCCGAGCGCGGGGGTGAAGCGCTGGGAGGGGACCTTGGTGAGGAAGCGGTGCAGCGGCTCGTCCTTGTCCATGCCGAGCACGCTGTCGTAGTCGCCGGTCATGCCGGCATCCGACATGTAGCCGGTGCCGGCCGGCAGGATGCGGTGGTCGGAGGTGGGCACGTGGGTGTGGGTGCCGACAACGAGGCTCGCCCGCCCGTCAAGAAAATACCCCATGGCCTGCTTCTCGCTGGTGGCCTCGGCATGGACGTCGACGAGGATCGCGTCACACTGCTCGCCGAGCGGCGAGGCCTCCACCTCGCGCTCCACGGCGCGGAAGGGATCGTCGAGCGCGTCCATGTAGACCCGGCCCATGACGTTGACCACCAGCACGCGGGCGCCGTTGCGGGCGATGAACATGCCGGCGCCGCGCCCCGGCGTGCCGGGCGGAAAGTTGACCGGGCGGATCAGCCGGTCCTGCCGGGCGATGAAGACGAGGGCCTCGCGCTGGTCGAAGGCGTGGTTGCCGAGGGTGACGGCGTCGGCGCCGGCATCGAGAAAGTCGCGGCAGATCTCCTCGGTGATGCCGAAGCCGCCGGCGGAATTCTCGCCGTTGACCACCACGAAATCGAGCCGATGGTCGGAGACGAGCCCCGGCAGGCGGTCGACCAGGATCTGGCGGCCGGCGCGGCCGACCACGTCGCCGACGAAGAGAAGCCTCATGCGCCCTCTCCCTGGGCGCCCTCTCCCGTGCGGATCAGGCCCTGTTCGGTGAGGATGCCGTGGAGCGGCACGTCGTGGCTCTCGGCCGGAACCCTGTCCACCTCCTGGCAGGCAAAGGCGACGCCGAAGACGCGCGGCGAAAACCCCTCGCGCCGCAGCCGGGCAATGGTCTGGTCATAATGGCCCTTGCCGTAGCCGATTCGCCCGCCGGCGCGGTCGAAGGCCGACAGCGGGGCAAGGATCAGCTCGGGCACCACCACCGGCTTGTCCGGCCCGGGGCCATAGGTGCCGAAGCCGAGCGGCACCAGGTCGTCGGCCTCGTCATGGGCGCGGAAGAACAGGCCGCCGGTGGGCATGATGATCGGCAGGCCGAGGGTGACCCCGTGGACAGCGCGCAGATGCGCCATCAGCGGCCGCAGGTCGATCTCGGAGCGGATCGGCAGGAAGGCGGACACCACCGACCCGGGCACGACGCCAAGCCCGTCCGCATGGGCGACCAGCGCCGCGGCCGCGGCCGCGCGGGTCTCCGCCGGCAATGCGTCGCGCAGCGCCAGCCGCTCCGCCCTCACCCTCTGCTTTGCAGCGGCAAGCGCCGCCGCACCATCCGTCCCGTCCGCCATCCGCCTGATCCTGCCGCTTGTCCCGTCTCGCCGCATGAGGCTCGGGACGGGGCGGCGGGTCAAGGGCGAACTGCGGATGGGCTGTGGAGAGAGGACGCGAGAGGGGACAAGGCGTCCGGTGACCACCGGCTGCGGACAGGCCGAGGCGTGGACATCGGGCGAGTCTCGAAGCCGGGTCCGCTCGGCTCGGCAGCGCCAGGCCTGTTCGGCCTGCAGCGCCGAGCCGTTCGGTTCGGCGAGGGACAACCGATCTTTGGGCTCTCTGCCTCTCCACGTCTTCGCCGGGCCTGACCCGGCGACCCAATGGCCGCGCGTCGTCGAACGCCTTTCGGCGGACAGTCCGGCAGTCAGCCGGATGGGCCATCGCGTCGCGGACAGGTGATTGGATTGCCGGGTCAGGCCCGGCAAAGACGAAGGAGAAGCTGAAGATCAACGAGCCGACATCCGGAACGCACCCGTTGAGGAGCACAGGCACGAAGCCTATGCTTACGCCCATGTTCACTGCGCGAAAGATCATCCTTCACAGCCCGGTCTCAGATCACGCGAGGCTTGCGGGCTTCGTGGAGCGCTGCCTTGCGGACGGGGTGTCGCTGATCGCCATCCTCGGGCCGGGAGCCGAGGAGTTGGAAGAGACGATCGACTGGCTCGTGATCGGGGATGGCAGCGACCCGAGCCGCTTCCTCACCACCAGCTCGCATAAGGACGAAACCTTCGACGATGTGCTGAACATGGTGCAAATGTGGGAGAGCGAGCACGGCTGGGCGATCGAAGAGGTGCGCCTCTGATCGGAACTCGCCTCTGGCGCCCGCCACGGCAGGTGCCGGACAGGCGGCGATTGACTCGAACCCGCAAGCTGGCAGCCGGCGACTGCAATCGCCACTGCCCGATCAACAATGTCTCGGATCAAAAAAGAGAAAAGTGTGGCGCCCCACATCGGCCGTTGGAAGATCGATCCCGGGAAACCTACAGTGTAGGTGGGAGCCATGTGTCCAGGCCCACGGGCCCAGTCAGGGACAGCCCCCGTTCGGATCGATAAGGCCCCGGGGATATGTGAATTCCTGTCGCACCGCGCAGCAACGCCACACGGCCAATATAGGCGCCGCAGGGCCGCTTCGCCAGCGGCAAATTTGCCGATGACGCGACGGTGAGAGACGCGCCTGCCGCATGGTCGCGACGGACCCGGCGGCTCAGCCGTCCTCGGCGGGGGCCAGCGAGGCGGCGAGACCGTCGATGCGGGCGGCGAGGCCCTTGAGGCGCTGGGCGTGGCCGGTTTCCATCTCGCGCTGGCGGTCGATCAGCCGGTCGCGGCTTTCGCGCAGCGCCGCCACCTCGGCCTCCACGCCCGCAAGGCGCCGCTCGGTCTCGGCGAGCTTGTCGTAGATGGTCAGCGCCGACATCACGATCAGCCGCTGGTCGCCGATCTCGCCGAACACCCGGCGCAGTTCGTCGACCTGCTGGTCGAGCCGATGGGCAAGGCCGAGCAGATGCTCCTCCTGCCCGTCGTCGCAGGCCATCCGGTAGACCTTGCCGGCGATGGTGACCGTCACCTGAGCCATGTCAGCCCGCTCCCGTTGCGGCAGAAGACGGGCGCCGCGCCCCGGAAGGATTTGCCGCCGGCATCAGGGCCCGTGGCGCGAGAGGGAAGGATGGACCGCACGGACTCAGCCGCCGTGGGCATCGAGCACGGCGCGGATCGATTCCATCGCCGCCACCAGCCGGCGCGACACCTCGCGGTTGGCCTCTTCCAGCCGGCCGGCGCGGGCGGCGGAATTGTCCAGCTCCTGCACGAGGCGCGAGCGGTCCTCGCCGAGGCGGGAGAATTCGATCTCCAGATCGCCGAGCGCGCGTTCCGTCTCGCCGCGGCGCGCCACCGCCGCCTCGAGCCGGCCGAGCGCAGCCTCGATCTCCCGGACCGCCGCCTCGAAACTCCCGCCCTCGGCCATTCCCATCCTCTCCTCGCCCCCGTGGCACCGGCCGCCCGACCAGGAGCGCGCACCGAACCACGGAGTTTGAGCATCAACTGATGACCCGTGCCACAGCCGACGGCCTCTTTCAACGCCGCTGGCCCCTGCGGACCGCAGAATTCCACGGCTAATGCGCGGCAGGACAACAGGGCGGCACTGTGCAAGGACGCCGCCCGGCCGCCGCGCGCCAGCCATTCGCCGGCTGCATTGACACCCGGCGATCTCCTGCTATTGATCGGGCGGCGAAGGGCGGCAGGCCGCCGCCACGCGGTCAAAACCGCGGATTTCGCAGCGTTCAGGCTCGACGGGCCGAGACATTCCCGCCAAGTGGTCGCAGGTGCCCGAAGGCGCCGCGCCCGCGTCACTCCGAAGGCTCTGCATCCATGCTCGACACCGCCGAACACTCCGCAATGGCCAACGCCATCCGTGCGCTGGCCATGGATGCGGTGGAGAAGGCCAAGTCCGGCCACCCCGGCATGCCCATGGGCACCGCCGACATCGCGACCGTGCTGTTCACGAAGTTCATGAAGTTCGATCCGGCGGCGCCGACCTGGCCCGACCGTGACCGCTTCGTGCTCTCCGCCGGCCACGGCTCCATGCTGCTCTATGCCCTGCTGCACCTTCTGGGCGTCGAGGACATGACGCTGGAGGATCTCAAGCAGTTCCGCCAGCTCGGCTCCAAGACCGCCGGCCATCCGGAATACGGCCACGCCGCCGGCATCGAGACCACCACCGGCCCGCTCGGCCAGGGTCTCGCCACCGCCGTGGGCATGGCGCTCGCCGAGCGCATGCTCAACGCCGAGTTCGGCAACGACATCGTCGATCACATGACCTACGTGATCGCCGGCGACGGCTGCCTGATGGAAGGCATCAGCCACGAGGCGATCGACCTTGCCGGCCACCTGAAGCTCAACCGGCTGGTCGTGCTGTTCGACGACAACGGCATCACCATCGACGGCCACACCTCGGTGTCGACCTCGATCGACCACATCGCCCGCTTCGAGGCGAGCGGCTGGCGCGCCGAGCGCATCGACGGCCTCGACCCGGTGGCGATCACCGCCGCGCTGGAGCGCGCCAAGGCGTCCGCCAAGCCGACCATGATCGCCTGCCGCACCGTGATCGGCTACGGCGCCCCGACCAAGGCCGGCAGCCACGCCGCCCACGGCGCCCCGCTCGGCGGCACCGAGATCGAGGGCGCGCGCAAGGCGCTCGGCTGGGACTACCCGCCCTTCGAGATTCCGGCCGAGGTTCGCGACGCCTGGCGCGTCGCCGGCCTGAAGTCCGGCCAGGCCCGCAAGGAGTGGGAGAAGCGCTTCAAGGCCCTGCCGGCCGAGACCCGCGCCGCCTTCGACCGCCGCATCCGCGGCGACCTGCCGAGCGGCTTCTCCGACAAGATCGCCGCCTACAAGGCCGCGCTCGTGGCCGAGAAGCCCAAGGTGGCGAGCCGCAAGGCCTCGGAAAACGCGCTGCAGGTGCTGACCGACGCGGCGCCGGAACTCGCCGGCGGCTCGGCCGACCTCACCGCCTCCAACCTGACCCGCTCCAAGACCCAGACGGCGGTGACGGCGGACAACTACGGCGGCCGCTACATCTACTACGGCATCCGTGAGTTCGGCATGGCGGCGGCGATGAACGGCATCGCCCTTCACGGCGGCTTCGTGCCCTACGGCGGCACCTTCCTCGTCTTCACCGACTACTGCCGCCCGGCCATGCGCCTTGCCGCGCTGATGGGCATCCGCGTCGTCTACGTGATGACCCATGATTCGATCGGCCTCGGCGAGGACGGCCCGACCCACCAGCCGGTGGAACATCTGGCCGCCCTGCGCGCGATCCCGAACATGCTGGTGTTCCGTCCGGGTGACGCGGTCGAGACCGTGGAAGCCTGGGAGGCCGCGCTCGCCAACCGCAAGGGCCCGAGCGTGCTCGCCCTGTCGCGCCAGAACCTTGCCGCCTTCCGCACCGAAGTGGAAAGCAGCAACAAGGTGGCGCTCGGCGCCTACGAGATCGCCGCCGCCTCCGGCGACGCCGAGGTCTCGATCTTCGCCACCGGCTCGGAAGTCGGCATCGCCCTTGAGGCCAAGGCCCTGCTCGACGCCGCCGGCCATCCGGCCCGCGTCGTCTCGGTGCCGAGCTTCGAGCTGCTCGAGCGCCAGTCGCCCGAATACCGCGCCGAGGTGATCGGCACGGCGAAGGTCAAGGTCGGCATCGAGGCGGCGATCCGCATGGGCTGGGACCGGATCATCGGCTCCGACGGCCTCTTCATCGGCATGACGGGCTTCGGCGCCTCCGGCCCGATCGAGGCGCTCTATCCGCATTTCGGCATCACCGCGCAGGCGGTGGTCGACGCGGCCACGAAGAAGCTGGCCGGCTGAGCCTTGCGGCTCGCTGGCAGGTGACAGGAACGACAATCCCGCCGCGATCGGCGCCGGCCGGGTCTCCGTCCCAAGGGGCGGCGGAGCCCGCCGGCAGAGCCCGACGGCGCATGACGAGGAGCCTTGGCAGATGGCAGTGAAAGTCGCGATCAACGGGTTCGGACGCATCGGGCGCAACGTGCTGCGCGCCATCGTCGAATCGGGCCGGACCGACATCGAGGTGGTCGCGATCAACGATCTCGGCCCGGTGGAGACCAACGCGCATCTGATGCGCTATGATTCGGTTCACGGCCGCTTCCCCGGCACGGTGACCGTGTCGGGCGACACGATCGACGTCGGCCGCGGCCCGATCAAGGTCACCGCCGTGCGCAACCCGGCCGAGCTGCCCCATGCCGACCTCGGCGTCGAGATCGCGCTCGAATGCACCGGCATCTTCACGTCGAAGGACAAGGCCTCGGCCCACCTGACGGCGGGCGCCAGGCGCGTGCTGGTCTCGGCCCCGGCCGACGGCGCCGACCTCACGGTCGTCTACGGCGTGAATCACGACAAGATCACCGGCGACCACACCGTGATCTCGAACGCTTCGTGCACCACCAACTGTCTCGCCCCGGTCGCCTTCGTGCTCAACGACGCGATCGGCATCGAGAAGGGGTTCATGACCACGATCCACAGCTACACCGGCGACCAGCGACGCTGGACACGATGCACAAGGATCTCTACCGCGCCCGCGCCGCGGCGATGTCGATGATCCCGACCTCGACCGGCGCCGCCAAGGCCGTGGGCCTGGTGCTGCCCGAGCTCAACGGCAAGCTCGACGGCGTGTCGATCCGCGTGCCGACGCCGAATGTGTCGGTGGTGGACTTCAAGTTCATCGCCAGGCGCGCCACCACCAAGGACGAGATCAACGCCGCGATCCAGGCCGCGGCCGATGGCCCGCTGAAGGGCATCCTCGGCTACACCTTCGATCCGAACGTCTCGATCGACTTCAACCACGACCCGCACTCGTCCACCTTCCACATGGACCAGACCAAGGTCATGGACGGTACCTTCGTGCGCGTGCTCGCCTGGTATGACAACGAGTGGGGCTTCTCCAACCGCATGTCCGACACCGCGGTGGCAATCAGCAAGACCTTCTGATCCAGAGGTCCGGGATGCTGTTCGAGCCCGTTCCGCGCCTTGTCCTCCGCTGGCGGACCGAGGCCGGCGACGGGCTCGAACATGTCGAGATCCGGCCCGTCGGCGGGGAGCCCTCCGGCGGGCTCACCGTCTCCGGCACGCTGATCGCCCCGCCCGAGGACGGCGGCCGGGCGATCGGCTATCGCCTCGCCGTCGATGGCGACTGGCGGGTCGTCAGCTTCGACCTCGACGCCTCCGACGGCACACATATCGCGCTGCGCAGCAATGGCGCCGGTCGCTGGAGCGATGGCGACGGCACGCCTCTCCCCGCCCTGAACGACGCCCTCGACATCGACCTCGGCGGCACGCCGCTGACCAATCTCCTGCCCGTGCGGCGCCTGTTCGGCGAGGGCCGGCGCGCGGCCGCCGACCTCCAGGTGGTCTACATCGAGGCCGCAACGCTGGCCGTCTCGATCCAGCGCCAGCGCTACGAACCATTGCGTCCAGGCCGTCTCTACCGCTACGTAAGCCTCGATACCGGTTTCACAGCCGACCTTCCCGTCGATCGTCACGGTCTCGTCGTCGACTATCCGGGGCTCTGGCGGCGCGTTTCACTCTGAGGACACCCTTGCGATGACCAGCTTCAAGACCCTCGACGACGGCGATTTCAACGGCAAGCGGGTTCTGGTCCGCGTCGATCTCAACGTGCCGATGGACAAGGGCGTGGTCTCCGACGCCACCCGCATCGAGCGCATCGTCCCGACCGTGCGCGAACTGACGCGCCTGCATGCCAAGGTGATCCTGCTGGCCCACTTCGGCCGGCCGAAGGGCGAGCGCAAGGCCGAGGACAGCCTGAAGCCGATCGTCAAGCCGCTGGCAAAGGCCCTCGACCGCCCGGTGGCCTTCGCCGAGGATTGCATCGGCGAGGCGGCAAAGGCCGCCGTCGACATGCTGGCCCCCGGCGAGATCCTGCTGCTGGAAAACACCCGCTACCACAAGGGCGAGGAAAAGAACGACCCGGCCTTCGCCGCGGCGCTGGCCGAACTCGGCGACGCCTATGTCAACGACGCCTTCTCGGCCGCCCACCGCGCCCATGCCTCCACCGAGGGCATCGCCCGCCTGCTGCCCGCCTACGCCGGCCGCACCATGCAGGCCGAACTGGAGGCGCTGGAGGCAGCCCTCGGCAAGCCGAAGCGCCCGGTGGTGGCGATCGTCGGCGGCGCCAAGGTGTCGACCAAGATCGACGTGCTCGAACACCTCTGCCAGAAGGTCGACGCGCTGGTGATCGGCGGCGGCATGGCCAACACCTTCCTCGCCGCCCAGGGCGTCGGCGTCGGCAAGTCGCTGTGCGAGCATGACCTCGCCGACACCGCCAACCGCATCATGCAGAAGGCGGAAGCGGCCAAATGCGCCATCGTGCTGCCGGTCGACGCGGTGGTCGCCTGGCATTTCGCGGCCGGCGCGCCGAGCCAGGCCTACGGCCTCGACGCCATTCCCGCCGACGGCATGATCCTCGACGTCGGCCCGCAGTCGATCGAGCGCATCCACGCGGTGATCGACGACGCCCACACCCTGCTGTGGAACGGCCCGCTCGGCGCCTTCGAGATCGCCCCCTTCGACAAGGCCACCGTGGCGGCGGCCAGACATGCGGCCGCGCGGACGAAGGCCGGCAAGCTGGTGTCGGTCGCCGGCGGCGGCGACACGGTCTCGGCCCTCAACCATGCGGGCGTCGCCGACCAGCTCACCTATGTCTCGACCGCGGGCGGCGCCTTCCTTGAGTGGATGGAAGGCAAGGACCTGCCCGGCGTTGCCGCACTCATGACGGCGTGAGGCAGCTGCTTCAACGCCGCAGCGTTACCGATTCGCAATGGACGGCTGATAGAGTGGCCGCATGATGTTCCAGCCCTTGCGGCCCGTTCCCGACACCGACCACCCGGATCTTGCCGCGTCCCCACCGGACGCGGCGGGCGCCGCCGTGCCGGTCGAGGGGCCGCCGGGGGCCGGAATGCCAGGGGACGACACGCCGGCCTTTGCAGCATCCGCCCTGCCGCCCGGCGCGAACGATCCGGATCCGGCGGCGCATCTCGACGCGGAGGCGCCGGACGGGCGCCGTCACGGCGGCAAGCTGTCCGAGATCCTGTCGGTGATAGCCGGCGACGAGAGCCGCGAGCGCATTTCCGTCGGCGACCTGCTCGACGTGCTGCGCCACCGTGCGCACGGCGCGCTGATCTTCGTCTTCGCCGTGCCCAACACGTTGCCGACGCCGCCCGGCACCTCGGCGATCCTCGCGCGCCGATCCTGTTCCTCGCCTTCCAGATGATGCTCGGCTCCACCCCGTGGCTGCCGGCCTTCATCTCGAAGCGCTCGATGGCCCGCAGCGATTTCGCGCGGATCATCGAGAAGGTTTCCCCGTGGCTGGCGAAGGCCGAGCGGCTGATGAAGCCGCGCCTGTCCGCCCTTGCCTATCCGCCGGGGCAGAATCTCGCCGGCGCGCTCTGCCTCCTGCTGTCGCTGGTGCTGTTCCTGCCGATCCCCGGCGGCAACATGCTGCCGGCGCTCGCCTGCTGCCTGATCGCGCTGGGCCTCCTGGAGCGCGACGCGTCTGGGTCGCCGCCGGCTGGCTCACCGGCATCGCCTCCTTCGCCGTCGTCTCCGGCATCCTCTACGGCTTCGTGCTGGCCGGCCTCGCCGCGATCTCCGCCCTGTTCGGGTGAGTGCGCCCACCTCGTTGCGACCGACAGCACGAAAAAGCCCCGGCGCATCGCACCGGGGCTTGTCTGAATTTCACCATCGCGATCCCGCGGTCCGTTGCCGGACCGGCGAAGACCGGATCAGCCGCCGAACAGGCCGCCGAACTTCGACTTGAAGCGCGACACGCGGCCGCCGCGGTCCAGCATGTGCTGGGTGCCGCCGGTCCAGGCCGGGTGCGACTTCGGGTCGATGTCGAGGTTCAGCGTGTCGCCGGCCGCGCCGTAGGTCGAGCGGGTCTCGAACGTGGTGCCGTCGGTCATCACGACCTTGATGGTGTGGTAGTCGGGATGGATGCCCTGCTTCATGATCTGTCGTCCCTGGCTGCCGGCGCCGCGAGGGCCGGACATCGCCCGGCCGGGACGACCGATGCGGCCGCGGCGCGAGGCGAGATTGAGTTCCCGGAAAGCCGCCCGGATCAGAGGAAGGGCGTGGCGCCGACGAACGGCATCCGCCCTCCGGACACCGAGGCGACAGGAGTTCGCGGGGGCTATAGCGCAACGGCCCCGCCGAGACAAGAGGATCGGCGCATATCAGCCGCCTTCGGCCGCCGCCAGTCCCTGAAAGGTCTCGCAGTCCACCGTCATCGGCCCGTCGACGCCCATCAGCTCCGCGCAATCGAGCGCGTTCATCGACCGCACGCAGGCGAGCGCCGGATCATTGAGCCTGTGCTGGCGCGTGGCAATCGAAAAGCTCTGCTCGATGGCGGCGCACATCGTGTCGAGGCTCCGGGTCGCCTCCGCCTTCTGGGCGTCGCTCATGTCGGTCGCGGTGGCGATCTCGGCGCTGACGCAGCCCTTCACCTTGGCGCAGAGCTGCGAGGTGGCCTCGGCGAGATCCTCGGCGGCGGCGGGCGCGGCGAGGAGCCCGGAGGCAAGAACGGCGGCGGGGAAGCTGCCGCGCGCAAAGCGTCTGGAAACACGGATCATGGGCAAGTCTCTTTCGGAAAAATCACCTTTCGGGCGCGCGAGGGCGTCCGCCGGAAAACCCGGAGCGGCAACCATAGCCGAGGATGCACTGCAACAACAGACGCGGCGACACCGGGCGGTTGAGGTTTTTTCCCCTCCGGGCTGCCCCGGACTTGTCATCGCCGGCCTCAGGTGGTCATGTCCGCCCACCAGAAACGGCACCCGGGAGGCGAGACGAGGTGAGCGAAACGTCCCAGACCGGGGAGCCCGGCCCCCGCCGCGCCCGCCGTCCGCAGCTGACGCCGCTGAAGGCGCTGCTGCCCTTCGTGGCGCGCTACAAGGGCCCGGTGGCCGGTGCGCTCGCGGCCCTCGTCGTTGCTGCGCTGGCAACCCTGACCGTGCCGCTGGCCGTGCGCCGCATGATCGACCACGGCTTCTCCGACGAGGGCGCCGGTTTCATCGACCGCTACTTCCTCGTGCTGATCGCCGTCGTCGCCGTGCTCGCCGCCGCCTCGGCCTGCCGCTACTATTTCGTGATCTGGATCGGCGAGCGGGTGGTGGCCGACCTGCGCGCTGCGGTGTTTGCCCATCTCACCCGCCTCTCGCCGGCCTTCTTCGACAGCACCCAGTCCGGCGAGGTCGTCTCGCGGCTGACCGCCGACACCACGCAGATCAAGTCCGCCGTCGGCGCCAGCGCCTCGATCGCCCTGCGCAACTTCGTGCTCTTCATCGGCGCCACGATCATGATGGTGGTGACGAGCCCCAGGCTCTCCATGCTGGTGCTGCTCGCCATCCCGGTGATCGTGCTGCCGCTGGTCTGGTTCGGCCGCAAGGTGCGTGCGCGTTCGCGCCATGCCCAGGACACGCTGGCGGACGCCGCCGCCTATGCCTCCGAAGCGATCGGCGCGGTGCGCACCCTGCAGGCCTTCACCAACGAGGCCTTCGTCACGGCGCGCTTTTCCGGCGAGGTGGAGAAGGCCTTCGAGGCGGCCCGCGCCCAGATGAAGGCCCGCGCCTTCCTCACCGCCTTCGGCATCTTCGTCGTCTTCGCCAGCGTCGTGGTCGTCTTGTGGATCGGCGCGCAGGACGTGCTGGACGGCCGCATCACCGCCGGCGCGCTCGGCCAGTTCGTGCTCTATTCGGTGTTCGCGGCCGGCGCGCTCGGCGAACTCAGCCAGGTCTGGGGCGAGATCAGCCAGGCCGCCGGCGCCGCCGAGCGGCTGACCGAACTGCTGGCCGTGGAGCCGCAGATCACCGCGCCCGAGTATCCCGCCCCCCTGCCCGCACCGGCCAGGGGCGAGATCGACTTTGCCGGCGTCGGCTTTGCCTATCCGGGCCGGCCGGACGTCGGCGTGATTTCCGACCTCACCTTCCGCGTCGCCCCCGGCGAGACCGTGGCGATCGTCGGCCCGTCGGGGGCCGGCAAGTCGACGATCTTCCACCTGCTGCTGCGCTTCTACGATCCGGCCACCGGCACGATCCGCCTCGACGGCGTGGACCTGCGCACCGCCGACCCGATCGAGCTGCGCCGCCGCATCGCGATCGTGCCGCAGGACACCGTGATCTTCGCCGCCAGCGCCGCCGACAACCTGCGCTACGGCCGCCCGGACGCGAGCGAGGCCGAGCTGGCCGCCGCCGCCGAGGATGCGCTCGCCACCGACTTCATCGCCCGCCTGCCGGAAGCTACGCCACCACGCTCGGCGAGCGCGGCGTGACGCTGTCCGGCGGCCAGCGCCAGCGCATCGCCATTGCCCGCGCGATCCTGAAGGACGCGCCGGTGCTGCTTCTCGACGAGGCGACCTCGGCGCTCGATGCCGAGAGCGAGAAGCTGGTGCAGACCGCGCTGGAGCGGCTGATGCAGGGCCGCACCACGCTGGTGATCGCCCACCGCCTCGCCACCGTCCAGGCCGCCGACCGCATCCTCGTCATGGACGCGGGGCGGATCGTCGAGACGGGGACGCATGACGAGCTGGTGGCCAAGGGCGGGCTCTACGCGAGACTGGCACGGCTGCAGTTCTCGGACGGCGGGGCACGGCCGCTGCTGTGAGGGGTTATTTCTTCGTGCCGCTCGTGCCGCCCTTGGGCGGCGGCGGCCGGTTGGCCAGACCTGAGGGCTGATATCCACGGTCACCCTGCCCACCCGGCAGCGGCCGCTCCTGACCCGGCCGGTAGCCATCGGTGACATAGGTGAACGGGCGAGGCTGCGGTATCGGCGGCTTAGGCGCCATCGTCAATGCTCCCGGTCGGTAGGCTAAAGTTGAAGAGGTGGGCCACCAGTCCCCCGTCTCTATCGTCTTTGCCGGGCTTGACCCGGCAACCCACTGGCGTTTACGCAAGTCGTTATCTATCTGTCATATATCGTATTTTTCATCTCGACGCGATCGATGCCGTGCTGCCAGTGGGTCGCCGGGTCAAGCCCGGCGAAGACGGAAGGGAGGCTGAAGCCCTTTCTCTAGCTCTTCGCCGAACCGGACAGCCGCAGGCCGTAACGCATCGACACGATCGCCTGAAATCAGGCACTCTGGCACGCAGAAATCTCGCAATCGAAAGTCCGGCTGATGGGCGGCTGGGTCTACATCATGACGAACCGGATGCACGGCACGCTCTACATCGGCGTGACGAGCGACCTGCCGCGTCGGGCATGGGAGCACCGCGAAGGGATCGTGCCCGGGTTCACATCGAAATACGGCTGCAAACGTCTGGTCTGGACCGAGGAATTTCCAACGATCACGGAGCGATTGCCCGTGAAAAGTCCCTCAAGAGATGGCCACGAACCTGGAAGATCGCGCTTGTCGAAAAGGACAACCCTCACTGGGAAGACCTTTACGAGAGCCTGAACCGATGATCGGCGACCTCTTGCAGGTCGCGGACGCGTTTGTCGGTTCCGTCGGCCCCCTCACCGCTCCGTGAGCTTCAGCTCGATGCGGCGGTTCTTGGCGAACACCTCGTCGCCCTCGCCCGCTTCCAGCGGCTGGAACTCGCCGAAGCCGGCGGCGACGAGGTGTTCGGGTTTCACGCCGCGGGAGATCAGATACTTCACCACCGAGATGGCGCGGGCGGCCGACAGTTCCCAGTTGTCGCGGAAACGGCCGGTGCCCGACAGCGGCCGGGCGTCGGTGTGGCCGTCGACGCGCAGCACCCAGGCGATCTCCGCCGGGATCTCCGATTCCAGTTCCAGCAGCGCGTCGGCGAGCTTGTCGAGTTCGCCGGTGCCCGCGTCGTTGACCTGTTCGGAGCCAGATCCGAACAGCACCTCCGACTGGAACACGAAGCGGTCGCCGACGACGCGGATGTCCGAGCGGTTGCCGAGGATCTCGCGCAGGCGGCCGAAGAAGTCGGAGCGGTAGCGCGACAGCTCCTGCACCTTCTGGGCAAGCGCCACGTTGAGCCGCTTGCCGAGGTCGGCGATCTTGGTCTGGCTCTCGCGGTCGCGGCTTTCCGAGGCATCGAGCGCGTCTTCCAGCGCGGCGATCTGCCGGCGCAGCGCCGAGATCTGCTGGTTGAGCAGTTCCACCTGCGCCAGCGCCTGCTGGCTGACCTGCCGCTCGGCGGTGAGTTCGGAGGTCAGCTGCGCCGCGGCATCGCCGGCGGCCGCGCCCGCGCCGGTCTGGGCGGCCAGCTGGCTGCGCAGCCGGTCGCGCTCGGCCTCCATGTCGGCAAGGCTCATCTGCATCTGCGACAGGTCGTCGGAGATGTCGCGGCCGCTGGCCCGCTCCATCGCCAGCAGCGCCGTCAGCTCGGCGATCTGGGCGTTGAGCCGGTTCAGCACCGTGTCCTTGCCGGAAATCTCCTGGCTGAGGAAATACTGGGAGATCATGAACACCGACAGCATGAAGACGACGGCGAGCACCAGCGTCGTCAGCGCGTCGACGAAGCTCGGCCAGTAGTTCATCTCGCCGGAAAAGCGCCGTCGTCCGAGTGCCATGCCTCAGTCTCCCGTCATCGTCGAGCGCCCGCGGTCGCCGGCGGTCATTCGCGCCCGCGGTCCACGGCGCCGGTCAGGGCCTCCAGCAGCCGGCGGATCTCCTCCTGCTGGCTGCCCTGGTCCTCGGCCCACTTGCGCAGGGTCTTCTGCTCGCTGCGCATGTGCTGCACGAGCCCCTGGAGCTTTCGGCCAGCGAGGCCATCGCCGCCGAGGTGCCACGGCTGCCGCCGTCGTGGATCTCGCGGGTGAGCCGCTCCAGCGCCACGCGCACGTCGTCGAAGCCGCCCGCGCCATGGCGGTCGAGTTCTTCCGGTTCGAGGTCGGTGACGGTCGAGAGCCAGTCCTCGAGGTCGACGTAGAAGCGGTTCTGCGCCTGGGCGGCCTGAAGGTCGAGGAAGCCGAGGATCAGCGAGCCGGCAAGGCCGAACAGCGAGGACGAGAAGGCCGTGCCCATGCCCGACAGCGGCGCCTGGAGACCGGCCTTCAGGTCCTCGAAGATCGCGCCGGAATTGCCCGAGGTCACGTCGAGCGACTGGATCGTGTCACCCACCGCCGTCACGGTCTCGATCAGGCCCCAGAAGGTGCCGAGCAGGCCGAGGAACACCAGCAGGCCGGTCAGATAGCGCGAGATGTCGCGCGCCTCGTCGAGACGGGTGCCGATCGAATCGAGGATCGAGCGCATGGTCTGGGTCGAGATCGCGGTCCTCCCCAGCCGGTCGCCGAGCAGGGTCGCCATCGGCGCCAGCAGCACCGGCGGCCGCGCCACCATCAGCCCCGGATCGCCGAGCCGGAAGCTGTTGACCCAGCGCACCTCCGGAACAAGCCGCATCACCTGCCGGATCGCCAGCAGGATGCCGATCAGCGCGCAGAGGATGATCGTGGAGTTCAGCGCCGGATTGGAGAGGAAGGCGACCTGGATCTGCCGGTAGAGCAGCATCGCGATCAGGCTCGCGATCACCAGGAACAGCACCATCCGCCAGAGATAGACCTGCGGGCTCGACAGCTTGTAGGGATCGATGTCCTTGACCATGGCGTCCTGTCTCGATCGATGTCGGGACCACTGATACCGCGATTGCCAAGGAATAAAAACCGCCGGTGTCGCCCTGCGCGGACAATTGTCGGAACCGTGTCCGCGCCGCCGTGTCCGGCGTCAGGCCGCCGCGGCGATCTTGCGCATCAGCGCCCCGTGGATGTCCTCGTTGCCGCAGACCACCTCGCCCGTGGCGAGCGCCTTGTCGGCGCCGTCGAAGGTCGTGGCGTAGCCGCCGGCCTCCTTGATCATCAGCACGCCCGCCGCGGCCTTCCACGGCGCAAGGCCGGTGAGCCAGGCGCCGTCGAGCCGGCCGGCGGCCACATAGGCCAGATCGAGGCTGGTGCAGCCGAGGGCGCGCACGCCGGCCACCGAGGCGGCGATCTGGCGCAGCTCGGCCGCATGGCGGCGATGGTCGCCGCCCGCCAGATCCGGCAGCGCCGTGCCGATCACCGCGTCGGCGAGTTCCTTGCGCACGGCGACGCGCAGGCGCCGGTCGTTGAGGAAGGCGCCGCCGCCGCGTTCGGTGGAGAAGATCTCGTCGGTCGCCGGGTTGTAGACGACGCCGGCAATGATCTGGCCGGCCTTCTCGAGCGCGACGGAAATCGCGAAATGCGGCATGCCGTGGAGAAGGTTGGTCACGCCGTCGACCGGCTCGGCGACCCAGCGCTGGCTGGCGTCGGTGCCCTGGACCTCGCCGCGCGCCTCCGAGCGGTAGCCGAAGGCGGGCCGCACCCGCTGCAGTTCCTCGAACAGCGCCGTCTCGGCCTTGCGGTCGGCGGCGGTGACGAACTGGCCCGGGCCCTTCAGCGAGACCTGCAGGTTCTCCACCTCGCCATAGTCGCGGGTGAGGTTGCGGCCGACCTTGCGGACGGCCTGGATCATCACGGTCATGAGGGCGCTGCGGGCCATGGATCTCGTTCCTGACGGCCGCTCGGGCCGAAGCCCGCGCGGATCGCGGGCCGGGTGTGTCGGATGCATTCGGACTTGAAGCGCGCCTTGGACCACAAAGCCGGCCGCATTTCAAGGGAAGACGACTTTTGCGGCGCGGCGGGGCTGCAAAAGGCGGCCCTTACGGGGATCGGTCAGCCGTCATTTCGGCTTCGGGACCGGCGCCCCTGCTGCGGACGGGCTGCCGGACGCGGGGGGCGCAAGGCCCGCACCTTCCTCCGGCAGACCGGCGTCGGCCTCGCCGGAGGCGGCCAGTGCACGGGCGCGCTTCTCCTCGCCAAGGCGCACCATCATCTCGTCGAGCCACGGATCGTTGAGGCCGGCGCGCTGGGCGCGAAGATGCCAGACCGCCGCGCGCTCCTCGTCCTGGCGCACGCCGCGTCCGGACGCGTAGAGCCGGGCGAGCCGGTTCTGGGCGATCGGGTTGCCCGCGCGCGCGGCAAGCTGGAACCAGGCGTAGGCGAGTTTCTCGTTGGCGGAAACGCCGGTGCCGTTGAACAGCATGATCGCGTATTCCACCGCCGCCGCGATGTTGCCGCTGTCGGCCGCCCGGCCCATCCATGCCGCCGCCTCGGCCGGGTCGGCCGCAACGCCCGTGCCCTCCTGATACAGTGAGGCCAGCGCATACTGCGCCTCGGCATCGCCGGCTTCGGCCGCCTGCCGGAAATAGGCCGCCGCCTTCTCCGGATCGCGCGGCCGTCCGTCGCCGGCCAGAAAGACGAGGCCGAGGCCGTAGGCGGCCTCGGTGCGGCCCTTCGCCAGCGCCGTCTCCAGCAGGTCGGCCGCCTTCTTGCGGTCCAACGCCACGCCGTCGCCGTTGGCGTGGAGATTGGCGAGTTCGACCATCGCCGCCGGATCGCCCGCCTCGACGGCAAGGCCATACCAGAGCGCGGCCTCCTTGCGGTCCTGCGGCACACCGAGGCCGTTCTCGTAGAGGAAGCCGATCAGCGTCAGCGCCGCCGCGTCGCCGGTCCTGGCGTTCTCGGTCGCGATGGCGAGCGCGGTCAGATAGTAGCCGCGCTGGAAGGCGCCGAAGGCATAGTCGATCTTGTCCGGGTCGACGAGTTCCAGCACCGGATTGGAGATGTCCGGCGGCGGACGGAACGGCTGCACGTCGGAAAAGCCCGCCGCGCCGGCGTCCTGGTCGACGATCACGCTGCCGCCGATCACCGGAGGCAGCGCGGGCGCCGCAGGGGCCGGTGTTGCCGCAGGCGCTGTGTCGTCGCAGAGGGCGGCGTCTGCGCCATGGCGGCGCCGGACAAGACGGCCCCGGCAGCGGCAATCGCCGTCAGCAGACGGAACGCGGACGTCGGCCGGCGCGCGCCGCTCATCCCGCCTTGCCCTCGTCGTGCTGATCCCCGTCGTCCAGATCCCCGTCCAGATCCCCGTCGTCCGAGTCCTCGTCGTCCTGATCCCCGGCGTCCGGGTCTTCGTCGTCCTGCGACACGGCCGCGGCCTCGAGGAGATCGTTGGCGATCTTCACCGCCGCCGCGGGGCCGTCCGGATGGGTCCACACCGCGTCGCGCAGCGCGACGAATTCGGCGCCCGTCCCGGCCGCGGCCGTGACCGAGGCAAGGTCGGCGCCGGCCAGCACCACGCACGGCGGCTCGAACACGTTGGCCCACCAGCGGCCGAAGTCGATCGACTTGCGGTGCGGCGCCGGCTCCTCGGGAAGATCGATCATGCCGAAGAACAGGTAGTCGGCCCCCGCCTCCCCGGCCGCCATCGCCTCGTCGCGCGACTTGAGGCCGGCCGCGCCGACGATCGATTTCGGATGGAAGGCCTCGATCGCGGAGGCGAGATCGGCCGCCCCGGTGTCGCAATGGATGCCGTCGGCCTTCGAGCGGCCGGCGGTGCGGCTGTCGCCGCGCACCATGACGGCCACGTCGCGGCTCTGGGCGATCGGCACCAGCCGCTCGGCGATGCGCTGCAGCGCCGCCTCGGAGCTGACCTCGGTGGCGATCAGCAGCGAGGCGACGTCGCCGCCGTCAAGGGCCGCTTCGAGCTGCGGAACGAAGGCCTCGAGGTCGAGGCTGCGGGGTGTGATCAGGAACAGTCTGGCGCGGGGCACGGGCGGGTCTCTGGGATCTGAGGTCGGTGGCGCCCTTCAAAGCACATCGGGCGCCGCCCGGCGAGACCCTGCCGAGCGATTGCGGCGAAAAGCCGGAACCTCGCAAGCTGGCGCCGCAGGGCGACGCATCTCGCGCTCGGCCAGCCTCAGGCGTCGACGGGACGCCCGCCGAAGGCATCGGCGAGACGGCCGAGCTGGCGCGAGACCGGATTGGCGGCAACCACCGGCGCGGGCGGCGCATACATCGCCTGGTCGAGATGGCGCACCCGGTCCTGCAGCCGCATCGAGCGGCCGATCAGGTCGCGCAGCTCCACCGGAAGCTCGTCCCACGTGGCGTTCTGCGCGGGGGCGTGGCCGCCGTCGAGCCGCACCTTGGACTTCTCGCTGCCGGCCTGGGCCTGGGTGATCTCGCCCTCGTTGACGGCGCGCTGCAGCAGCAGCCACGAGGCGATCTGCATCAGCCGCGTGGTGAGGCGCATCGATTCGGTGGCGTAGGTCAGCGAGGCGGCCCGGCCGAGGCCGCGCGAATGGGCCCGTCCGTCGCCATCGAGATAGGCCGCGGTTTCCTCCACGAGGCCCATGCCCTCGCGGAACAGGTCGCGGAACGTTTCCGATCCGGCGAAGCGTTCGGCGAAGGGAATGGCCCCCGGCAACCGTGCCTCGATCTCGCGCGTCATGTCGCTCATGGTCGCTACCCTACTCGCTTCTGGGCGGGAACGTCGAGCGTTCCGGCCGGTTTCCGCGGCTCCGGTCTCCGTGATGTCCGACGATGACCCTGAACTGGGCCATTTTGCGACAGCGGCGGGAGCCTTCGCTCTCGTCTTGGCAACCGACGTGCCAGCGCACGGGATCATCCTGCGAACATTCGAGGAAAACGCGCGGCGACGAGTGCCAAGGCGCACATGGCGCCCGGAATCAGCCGGGAAAGGGGAGGAGGGAGAGGCTGCGTGGCCGAAAAAAGAGCCGCGTCGAAGCGCGGCTCTAAGTAGACAGGGAGGCATCAAAAAGGAGTGACGGGAGCCACTCGCAGATCCAGAAGGCTGGACAAGACCAGTAATAGATTATAAATGTTAACAATTGGTAAATACTTGGACCCGTTTTCGAATAGCCTGTCCCAATCAGGGACGCGGCGGCCCGTGCCAAGACGAGGGCGAGGTGCCGCAAGGGCAAGTTGAAGAGTCCGCGCCACATTCTGCGCCGTGCAGAGCGGTTGTTGCGGACCGCCGTCTTTCGCAGGGCCCGGGCAGGCATCAGGGACAGGCCCCGCGGCAACGGCGGGCCGGCCGTGGTGCAAAGTGCACGGCCGGCCGACGCCAAGCTTTTCCCCGTCTTTTCGGGCCGCGACGCGAGATCATGAATTACAGGGAAAAGCCGGGCCTCAACTCGATTGAAATTGCACTTCAGGCCGGCTGAGTCTATATAGCCGGCAATCCCCTTCTCCATGGAAGTAGATATCGCTCCACCGGCCAGGACCGGCGGGGCCATCAGGAGGACTTTGCCCATGGCCACCATACCGCTCATGCCCAAGGCCACCGCGGTCTGGCTCGTCGAGAACACCGCCCTGTCCTTCGAGCAGATCGCGCAGTTCTGCAAGCTGCATCCGCTCGAGGTCAAGGCGATCGCCGACGGCGAGGCGGCGCAGGGCATCAAGGGTCTCGACCCGATCCAGACCGGTCAGCTGACGCGCGAGGAGATCGACCTTGCCCAGCGCAACCTGACCCACAAGCTGCGCCTCGCCGACCCCAAGGTCCGCGTGCCGGAATCCAAGCGCAAGGGTCCGCGCTACACGCCGGTCTCGCGCCGCCAGGACCGGCCGAACGCCATCCTCTGGCTGGTGCGCAATCATCCGGAACTGAAGGACGCGCAGATCATGCGCCTCGTCGGCACCACCAAGCCGACCATCGCCCAGATCCGCGACCGCACCCACTGGAATTCGGCGTCGCTGTCGCCGCTCGACCCGGTGACGCTCGGCCTCTGCTCGCAGATCGAGCTCGACATGGAGGTCGAGAAGGCCGCCAAGAACCTGCCGCCGGCCCCCGCGGGCGCGCCGACGCTGCTGCCGGTCGAGGAGACCACGTCGCAGTCGGCCCTGTCGATGTTCCAGGGCAACCGCGCGCAGGAGAAGGAGGAGGAGGAGATCGACGCAGCCGCGGTCTTCGCCAAGCTCAGCTCCATGCAGAACAAGCCGGTCGACGACGAGGACGAAGACTGAGTTCCCGGCGGCGGCTCCGGTCACAGGCCGGAGCCGCCGCCGGATCGTTCCAGGCCAGCGCCGGCTTCGGGCCAACCTCGGGTCGATCCCGGACCGGGGGCTTGATCCAGATCAACGACGCTTGCCGCCCGTGTCCTAGTCTCGTCTCCACCACAGCGGAGCGGGAGACGGACCATGGCGAACGACACGATGACGGCCACGCGTGATCTCCCGGGGTCCGAACGGGCCATGGCCGACGTGCCCGTGCTGATGGCGCGGATGGCGACGACCCTCGGCGTGGTGCCGCAGGACCACTTCACCCCTGCCGAGATCTCCGCCGCCGGCCGCCGCTGCGACGGCTGCGCCGACAAGGCCGGCTGCCGCGAATGGCTCGAGATTGCCGCGATTCGCGGCGCCGACCGCCCGCCGCGCCTGTGCGCCAACCACGACCTCTTCGACGCCGCCGTCCAGACGATCGACACGATCTGAGACGCGCAAGCCGGCTCGCAACGCCACCCGCCGCGCCGGGATCTGCCTGCGGAGTTGACACACGCCTCGCTGCGTGGCCTTTGGCCCGCTTTCGGATGCGGGATCGCTTTGGCCCGTTCCGGGCGGACGGCCGTCGCCGTTCCGCAGCGACGGGGACCCGAGATGATCCAGCGGCCGGCGACCCGCGACCACCGTATCGACTTCCTGCGCGGCTGGGTGCTGCTGGAAATCTTCGTCAACCACATCCCCGGCAACACCTTCGAGCAGTTCAGCCACAAGAACTTCGGCATCACCGATGCGGCCGAGGTGTTCGTGCTGCTGGCCGGCGTGGCCGCTGCCTTCGCCTACTTCCCGCCCTTTGCCAACGGCGACCGGCTGCTGACCTCGGCCCGGGTGATCCGCCGGGCGGGCACGCTCTATGTCGCCCACCTCTCGAATCTGCTGGCGGGCCTCGGCCTGTTCGCCGCCGCCGCCATCTGGCTCGGCACGGTCGGCCTGCTCGACGACTTCAACCTGAGGCCGTGTTCGAGACCCCGCGCGAGGCAATGGTCGGCCTCGCGATCCTCACCCACCAGCCGGGCTACTTCAACATCCTGCCGCTCTACGTGGTGCTGATCGCCTCCCTGCCGGTGATGCTCTGGCTGCTGGCGCACGGCCGCGGCTGGCTGCTCGCCGCCTCGCTCGCCGTCTGGGCCGTGCCGCAGGTCTGGCAGATCAACATTCCGAACTATCCGACCGAAGGCGCGTGGTTCTTCGATCCGCTGAGCTGGCAGCTGATCTTCGCCCTCGGCCTGCTGCTCGGCCATCGCCTGATGGTCGAGGGCAAGGGCGTTCCCTATTCCGCGCCCGTGTTCTGGATCGCCGTCCTCTACCTGATCGCCTGCGGCGCCTACGCCTTCTTCAACATGTGGGGCACGATCCCGGACATCCATCTGCCGGCCAGCCTCGTCGGCAACGAAAAGACCTATGTGGCGCTGCCGCGACTCGCCCACATCCTCGCGCTCGCCTATGTGGTCGGCCACAGCGGCGTGATGGGCTGGCTCGGTCGCCGGCTGACCGCGGGCAATCCGCTGGTGGTGATCGGCCGCAACGCGCTGCCGGTGTTCTGGGTCGGGGCGCTGCTGTCGGTGATCGGACTGCAGGTGCGCTACATCCACTTCGGCATGGACGACATCCTTCCCTTCCCGGAAACCCCGAAGGTGTTCTGGCTGGACACGCTGCTGGTCGCCGGCGGGGCGCTCGTCCACTATCTGGTCGCCCTCTACATGGACTGGACCGGCCCGAAGGCGAAGCGCCGCCCGGCGGAGGCCCCGGCCGCGATCACCCCCGTCCCGGATGCGACCCCGGGCGCGGCCGAATGAAGCAGACCGGGTTTCTGCGGATCCCCTCGCCTTCCGAGGTGCCTACCTCCTTTTGCGGTGCCTAGGCCTTTTGGGGTGATTGAGCTGCCGGCGAAGTGTGGTTTTATCTCCTCGCGAAGCAGGCCCGCACAGATGGGCCGCCACGGCGAGCGGCCACGAACGAGCCGCAGGGGGAAACGATGACGTCCATCTATGAGCGCGACCTCGACCGCAATCCCGCCAACCACCAGCCGCTGACGCCGCTGACCCAGCTGGAACGCGCGGCCCGGGTGTTTCCCGAGCGCACCGCGATCATCCACGGCACCCGCCGC
This sequence comes from Methylobrevis pamukkalensis, assembly GCF_001720135.1. Lineage (GTDB taxonomy): Bacteria > Pseudomonadota > Alphaproteobacteria > Rhizobiales > Pleomorphomonadaceae > Methylobrevis > Methylobrevis pamukkalensis. Next base: position 1,754 of record NZ_MCRJ01000064.1, on the reverse strand, counting down.
ACCTCCTACGCCGACTTCTCGCCCGCGCCCGGCGACTCGCCTCGGCGCTGGCCGCCCGCGGCGTCGGCAAGGGCGACACCGTCTCGGTGATGCTCGCCAACACGCCGGCGATGCTGGAGTGCCACTACGGCGTGCCGATGTGCGGCGCCGTGCTCAACACGCTCAACACCCGCCTCGACGCGGCGATCATCGCCTTCTCGCTGGAACACGCCGAGACGAAGGTGCTGATCACCGACAAGGAATTCTCGAAGACCGTCCGGGCCGCGCTCGCCACCTCCAAGGTCCAGCCGATCGTCATCGACTATGACGACCCGGAGCATGACATTGCGGGCGACCGGCTCGGCGACATCGACTACGAGGAGTTCGTCGCCTCCGGCGACCCGGACTACGCCTGGGTGATGCCCGGCGACGAGTGGGAGGCGATCTCGCTCAACTACACCTCCGGCACCACCGGCAACCCCAAGGGCGTCGTCTACCACCACCGCGGCGCCGCGCTGATGGGCTATGCCAACGTGCTCGCCTGCGAACTGCCGCGCCATCCGGTCTATCTGTGGACCCTGCCGATGTTCCACTGCAACGGCTGGTGCTTTCCCTGGACGATCTCCTTCGTGGCCGGCACCCACGTCTGCCTGCGCTGGGTGCGGGCGGGTGCGATGTACGAGGCGATCGCGACCCATGGCGTCACCCATCTTTGCGGCGCGCCGATCGTGATGAGCGTGCTGCTCGGCGCGGGCGCGGCGGAGAAGCGCGACTTCGACGGCGTCGTCAAGTTCATGACCGCCGCCGCCCCGCCGCCGCAGGCCGTGCTGGCGGCCATGGCCGAGGCCGGCTTCGAGGTGACCCACCTCTACGGCCTGACCGAGACCTACGGTCCGGCGGTCGTCAACGAGTGGAAGACCGACTGGGAGGCGCTCGCCTCGGACGAGCGGGCGGTGAAGAAGGCGCGCCAGGGCGTGCGCTATCCCGCGCTCGAGGATCTCACCGTCATGGATCCGGTGACGATGATCCCCGTGCCGGCCGACGGCGAGACCCTCGGCGAGGTCATGTTCCGGGGCAACGTGGTGATGAAGGGCTATCTGAAGAACCCGAAGGCGACCGGCGAGGCCTTTGCCGGCGGCTGGTTCCACTCCGGCGACCTCGGCGTGATGCATCCCGACGGCTACATCCAGCTGAAGGACCGCTCCAAGGACATCATCATCTCCGGCGGCGAAAACATCTCCTCGATCGAGGTCGAGGACGCGATCTACAAGCACCCGGCCGTGCAGGCCGTGGCCGTGGTCGCCAAGGACGACGAGAAATGGGGCGAGACGCCCTGCGCCTTCATCGAGGTCAGGCCCGGCATGACGCTCGGCGCCGACGAGGTCATCGCCTGGTGCCGCGACCGCCTCGCCCACTACAAGTGCCCGCGCCATGTCGTCTTCGAGGACCTGCCGAAGACCTCCACCGGCAAGGTGCAGAAATACGTCCTGCGCGAGCGCACCAGGGCGATGTGAGCGGCAAGGAGAGGCTGCCCGGAAGCTCGGCCTGCCGGCTCCGAGCCGGCCCGAAAGATGGCTGCCTCCTTCACGCCTTAGCCCTGCGCGCCACGCGCAACGCGGCAAGCGAAAGGGCCACGGACGCCGCGTCCGTGGCCCTTGCGCATGAAGCGCTTCGTCAGTGCGACCGCAACGGCCGCGTCCTGTCAGTGCAGGGAGCCACGGCGCCCCGTGTTGGCCTGCAGCTTGTTGATTTCGTCCTTGAGATGCAACTTCCGA
>NZ_MCRJ01000063.1 GCF_001720135.1 Methylobrevis pamukkalensis | reverse complement strand
CGGCGCCTTCTCCCTGTCCGGCGGCCATACGCCGGGCAGCACCGCCCAGGGCGGCCTTCCCGCGGCCGCCGCCACCGGCAGCGGCCTGCCCGCCCCGGCCATGGCGCAGCAGATCGCCGGCCAGGCCGCCGCCGGCCTCACCCGCTTCGACATCGACATCGATGGCACCGATCTCGGCCGTATCGAGGTGCGCCTCGAGATCGGCGAGGACGGCAAGGCCCGGGCCCACATCGTCGTGGAGCGCAAGGACACGCTCGACCTGATGACGCGCGACCAGCGCCAGCTCGATCAGGCGCTGCGGACCGCCGGCCTCGACACCGGCGACGATGGCCTGAGTTTTGCTATGCGTGATGACCGCGGCAGCGGCAACGGCGAGGCACGTCAGGACCAGCGCGAAACGCCCAGCCAGGGCCAGACGCCCGCGGTCGTCGAGGACACCGATCTTTCCGTACAGCTTGCCGCCGCCGCCTATTCCGGGAGACCGAGCTCCAGGCTCGATCTCCGCGTCTGACCTCCTGAACCGGACCGCGACCCATGGACGTCTCCACGCTCACCAGCACCGGCTCATCGAGTTCCGCGACCACGTCGGCGACCAGTTCGATGATGTCGAACTACGACACCTTCCTGACGCTGCTGACGACCCAGCTGACCAACCAGAACCCGCTCGATCCGATGGACAGCGACAAGTTCACCGAGCAGCTCGTCGCCTTCTCGTCGGTGGAGCAGCAGATCCAGACCAACACCAATCTGGAAGACATGCTGTCGGCGCTGGCGGCGAGCACGACGCTCAACCTCGTCAACTATGTCGGCAAGGAGGTCACCGCGCTTTCCGACACCACGTCGCTGGCGAGCGGCAGCGCCAACTGGACCTATACGCTCGGCGCGGCGCCGGACACCGTCGAGGTGACGATCACCAACGCGGCGGGCGCGGTCGTCAAGACCGACAAGATCGCGGGCGCCAAGGGCGACAACGCCTATGCGTGGGACGGCGAGACCGACAGCGGCACCACCGCGCCGGACGGCAGCTACACCATCAGCATCGTGGCGAAGGATGCCGAGGGCGCCACCGTCTCCGTCTCGACGCGGACCAGCGGCGTCGTCAAGGCGATCGACGTCTCCGGCACCGAGCCCTATCTCACCGTCGGCACGTCGAAAATCCCGCTCAGCAACGTCATCGCCGTCGGCCAGTAACGGCTGGAAGACGCCGGATCGCGCGCTGCGCGCGGTCCGGTGATCCTGCGCGCCGTCGCTCCAAACCTTAACAATTCGCTTCACGTACAACGCGAAATTACTCCGGCCAACCCCTTCCAATTATTACCGAATTGTTGAGACGCGATTAGCCGAATTTTAAATCCGGCGCTGTAGTTTCACGACTGGACAGGTCAGGTTCAGTGTGAGAGTACGATGACCGAGCAAATGCGTCCGCGTGTGAAATATGTGATCGGCCCCGACGGCAGCCCGCTGACGATCGCCGATCTTCCGCCGGAAAACACCAAGCGGTGGGTCATCCGCCGCAAAGCAGAAGTGGTGGCAGCCGTGCGCGGGGGGCTTCTGTCCCTCGAGGAGGCCTGCAGCCGCTATACGCTGACGGTCGAGGAATTTCTCTCCTGGCAGCAGTCGATCGACCAGCATGGGCTTGCCGGTCTGCGGGCAACGAGGGTTCAGCAATATCGCCCCTGAGCGATTGCGCGGAACCTGCAGTTTCCAGATTTGCGTGAGGCGGATCGACGAAAGTCGGTCCGCCTCTTGCGTTTTGGCCGCCTCGCCCGCCCGCGCCGCCGACCGGAATGCCACGACCCGGCAAAATCTGCCGGGTGCCGCCACGGCAGATCCGCGGTTTTCCGGGCATCGCGCACCAGGGCCGTCCGGAGCGGGCCGGGTCGTTAAGAACTTGTTTACCATCAAGGGCGGAAAATATTGCCGGGTGTCGGGAGGGCTGCGTCAATCGCCCTGCGACCGGTTCGATCCGGTCGACCCGAACGTTTCGGATGTTGGGGGCGGAACGCAGTGAACGGCCTGGTCGATGTACTCAAGTCCCTGGGACCGGCGCGGATCGCGGCCATGGGTGCGGTGGCCCTGGGCCTCGTCGCCTTCTTCGGCTTCATGATCATGCGCTATAACGAAGTGCAGATGGCGCCGCTCTACACCGGCCTGACCTTCGAGGATTCCTCCGCCATCGTCCGCGAGCTCGACGGCATGAACGTGCCCTACGAGCTGCGCGACGACGGCAAGGTGATCATGGTCGCCGAGGACAGCGTTCTCCGGCTGCGCATGTCGCTCGCCGAATCGGGTCTGCCGCTGGGCGGATCGGTCGGTTACGAGATCTTCGACAAGACCGATTCCCTCGGCACGACCTCCTTCGTGCAGAACGTCAATCACCTGCGGGCGCTGGAAGGCGAGCTTGCCCGCACGATCCGGGCGCTCAACCGCGTCGAGAGCGCGCGCGTCCATCTCGTGCTGCCCGAGCGCCAGCTGTTCCGGCGCGACGCGGAAAAGCCCACCGCCTCGATCGTCCTGCGCACCCGCGGCCCGCTCGAGACCGCGCAGATCCGGGCGATCCAGCATCTGGTCGCCTCCGCCGTGCCCAATCTCGAACCCTCGCGGATCTCGATCGTCGACGAGACCGGCCGCCTGCTCGCCAGCGGCGGCGACGGCGACGACCAGTCCCTGTTTGCCTCCAACCTCGACGAGCGCACCGCCGCCTTCCAGACGCGGCTGGAAACCAAGATCGAGGAGATCGTCGCGAGCGTGGTCGGCCCCGGCCGGGCGCGGGTGAAGGTCGCGGCCGAACTCGACTTCAACCGCCTGACCGAGACCGAGGACCGCTTCGATCCCGAGGGCCAGGTGGTCCGCTCGACCCAGTCCCGCGAGGAAAGCTCCAACTCCACCGAGCCCAACGGCGAGGTCACGGTCGGCAACCAGGTTCCGAACGCCGGGGCCGGTCCCGCCGCAGCGGGCGCCCAGTCGGCGACGTCGACGTCCGAAGAGACGGTCAACTTCGAGATTTCCAAGACGAGCCGGACCCAGATCGTCGAGGCCGGCGGGCTGAAGCGCCTGTCGGTGGCGGTGCTGGTGGACGGCATCTATGCCCCCGACGCCAGCGGCGCGCCGGTCTATGCGCCCCGCGAGCAGGCCGATCTCGACCGCATTGCCGCGCTGGTCCGCACCGCGATGGGCTACGACCAGACGCGCGGCGACCAGGTGGAGATCGTCAACCTGCGCTTTGCCGAGGGCCCGCCCTCGCTTGCCATCGACGAGGTCGAGCCCGGCCTGTTCGACTTCAGCCGGAGCGACATCATGCGCTTCGCCGAACTCGGCGTGATGGCGCTGCTGACCCTGCTCGTGCTGCTGTTCGCCGTCCGTCCGCTGATCCGCCGGATCGTGTCGCCGGAACGGGTCACCGAGCATCTGTCGATCACCTCCCAGACCGTGGCGGTCGACGAGGCCGGCAACCCGATCCCGCAGGTCGACGCCCAGGGCAACGTGGTCGTGCCGCTGCTGGAGGCACAGGAACCTAGCCGCATCGACGAGGCCCAGGCCCAGGGCGAGGCCCAGCTGGTCGAGATCCGCAAGGTCGGCAGCCTCGTGACCGAAAACCCGGCGGAAGCCGCCTTCGTCATCCGCAACTGGCTCTCGGAGGCCGCCTGATCCATGGCCGACCTTGCACGACAGACCGGTTCCGGCGGCCTGACCGTCTCGTCCTCCTCCCGGGAGCGCGAGCTGACCGGGATCGAGAAGGCCGCGCGATGATGCTCGCGCTCGGCGATCGCTTCGGCGCGGCGATCTGGTCCTCGCTCGACGAGATGGAGGTCAAGCAGGTCTCCGCCGCCATGGCGCGGCTCGGGCCGATCACGCCGCAGATGCTCGACGACCTGCTCGTGGAGTTCGTGACCAAGGTCACCTCCTCCGGCGCCCTGACCGGCAACCTCGACACCACCGAACGGCTGCTGATGTCGGTGCTGCCGCCGGACAAGGTGGCGACGATCATGGAGGAGATCCGCGGTCCGGCGGGCCGCAACATGTGGGAGAAGCTCTCCAACGTGCAGGAAAACGTGCTCGCCAACTACCTCAAGAACGAATACCCGCAGACCGTCGCCGTCGTGCTGTCGAAGATCCGCTCCGACCATGCCGCCCGCGTGCTGTCGATCCTGCCGGAAGAGTTCGCGCTCGAGGTCGTCAACCGCATGCTGCGGATGGAGTCCGTGCAGAAGGACATTCTCGACAAGGTCGAGCAGACCCTGCGGGTCGAGTTCATGTCGAACCTCTCCACCACCTCGCGCCGTGACAGCCACGAGCTGATGGCCGAGATCTTCAACAAGTTCGACCGCACCACCGAGGCCCGCTTCCTGACCGCGCTCGAGGACGAGAACCGCGAGGCGGCCGAGCGGATCAAGACGCTGATGTTCACCTTCGACGACCTCGCCAAGCTCGACGCCGCCTCGATCCAGACGATGCTGCGCTCGGTGGAGAAGGACAAGCTGGCCCTGGCGCTCAAGGGCTCCAACGATGCGGTGCGCGACCTGTTCTTCCAGAACATGTCGGCCCGCGCGGCGACCATGCTCAAGGAGGACATGGAGGCGCTGGGTCCGGTGCGCCTGCGCGACGTCGACGAGGCGCAGTCGGCGATGATCAACACCGCCAAGGACCTCGCCGCCCGCGGCGAGATCATGATCACCAAGAACAAGGGCGAGGACGAGCTGGTCTACTGACCTGCCGCCCGGTACCGGAAAGACGACGATGGCCGCACCCGCCCGCTTCCTGTTCGACACCGATTTCGCCGCACCGCCCCCGGCGCCGGCGCCCGAAAAGCCGTCCGTGCCGATGATCGAGGTCTCGGTCCATCAGGCGATGCTGGCCGAGGCCGAGCGCGCGGCGCTGGAGCGCGGCCGCCGCGAGGGGCGCGAGGACACCGAGGCAAAGGCGGTCGGTCGGCTCGCCGACGAGGCCGGACGCTTGCCGCCGCCGCCCAGTCGCTGCTGGCCGTGCTCGACGGCGAGCGCCTGCGCATCGAGAAGGACGCCGTGCGCCTCGCCGAATCCATCGGCCGGCACCTTGCCCGCGGCCTCATCGACTTGCATCCCCACCATGCTATCATGTCGGTGATCGAGGACGCGCTCGCGCCGCTGCGCCAGACGCCGCATCTGGCGGTGCGGCTCAACGTGGCGGATGCCGGTCCGATCGGCGACGCGCTGCGCCGTGTCGCCCACGAGCGCGGCTTCGAGGGCCGGCTCGTGATTCTCGGCGAGGAGACGGTGGCGCGCGGCGACTGCCGGATCGAATGGGCCGACGGCGCATCGTGCTCGATCACGACGCCAACGAGACGGCCGTTGCCCGGGCGATCGGCCTGCATCTGGCGACACTCGATTCGGATGCGACGCGGACGGCCGCCGCCGCGGCCTCCCAGTCGGCCTCCGTTGAAGGCGACGCGCAGGACCCCGCCCCCGGACAGGATGACCGCGCCGCAAGGCGCCGCAAGATCAGGGCCCCCAAGGCATGAGCATCGAAGACGACAAGGACGGGATCTCGCTCGACGAGCACCAGCTCGCCCGCCGCCCGGACCGCGACGACGAAGACCCGAACCAGGCCCACGCCGCCGCCGAACTGGAGGCGGTGTTCGACGTGCCGGTCCGCGTCTCGGCCATTCTCGGCCGGGCCCGGCTGCCGGTGTCGGAGATCCTGAAGCTCGGCACCGGGACCGTGGTGGAGCTCGACCGCAAGGTCGGCGAGGCGATCGACATCTTCGTCAACAACCGGCTCGTCGCGCGCGGCGAGGTGGTGCTGGTGGAGGACCGCCTCGGCGTGACCATGACCGAGATCATCAAGACCGACAGATAGGGCCGCGGGGCCGGAGCGCCCCGGGCACACGTGACTGCCATGGCCCGAGGTCGATCGGGCCTTGGTCCCTGCAAGGAAAGACCGGACCCATGCGACTGCTCATCGTCGGAGCCCTTTCGGGCCAGCTCACAGCGGCAACGCGGATCGCGATCGACAAGGGCGCGGCCGTGGTTCATGCCGACAGCGTCGACATGGCGCTGCGCACCCTGCGTTCCGGCCGCGGCGCCGACCTCGTCATGATCGACGTGGCGATGGCGATCGGCGACCTGATCGCCGGGCTGGAGGCCGAGCGCATCCACGTGCCGGTGGTCGCCTGCGGCACCTCGACCGACGCGCGCGCCGCGGTCAACGCGATCCGGGCCGGTGCCAAGGAATACATTCCGCTGCCGCCCGACGCGGAGATGATCGCCGCGATCCTCGCCGCGGTGGCCGCCGACACCCGCGACCTGATCGTCCGCGACGACAGCATGGCCGCCGTGGTCCGTCTGGCCGAGCAGATCGCCGGCTCGGAAGCCTCCGTGCTCGTCACCGGCGAGAGCGGCACCGGCAAGGAAGTCCTCGCCCGGCACGTCCACCGCCGCTCCGGCCGCGCCGGCAAGCCGTTCATCTCGGTGAACTGCGCGGCGATCCCCGAACACCTGCTCGAATCGGAGCTGTTCGGCCACGAGAAGGGCGCCTTCACCGGCGCCGTCGCCCGCCGCATCGGCAAGTTCGAGGAGGCGACCGGCGGCACGCTGCTGCTGGACGAGATTTCCGAGATGGACGTGCGGCTGCAGGCCAAGCTGCTGCGCGCGATCCAGGAGCGGGTGATCGACCGGGTCGGCGGCGGCAAGCCCGTGCCGGTCGACATCCGCATCATCGCCACCTCGAACCGCAATCTCGCCGACGCGGTGCGCGAAGGGACCTTCCGCGAGGATCTTCTCTACCGGCTCAATGTCGTCAACCTGAAGATCCCGCCGCTGCGCGAGCGCAGCGCCGACGTGTCGGCCCTCGCCGATCACTTCGCCCGCAAGTATGCCGAGATCAACGGCATGCCGCGCCGGCCGATCTCGGCCGATGCCCGCCGCGAGCTGATCTCCGCGCCCTGGCCGGGCAACGTCCGCGAACTGGAGAACACCATCCACCGTGCCGTGCTTCTGGCCAGCGGCGACGAGATCGGCGTGGAGGCGATCCGCTCGCCGGACGGCAGCCGGCTCGGCCATGGCTTCGGCGGCCGCACCGAGGAGACCGTCGCCAAGGCCGCGGCCACCGCCGAGGCCGTGACGCGCTCGCTGGTCGGGCGCACGGTGGCGGAGGTGGAGCGCGAGCTCATCCTCGACACGCTCGACCACTGCCTCGGCAACCGCACCCACGCCGCGCGCATCCTCGGCATCTCGATCCGGACCCTGCGCAACAAGCTCAACGAATATTCCGGAGCCGGTCTCGATATCCCCGCCCCGGGCGAGGTCCGCTCCGTGGCGTGAGGCGCCCGGCCACCGAATTGGCGGGGGACGCCGCGTCAGGACAGCAGCAGCTTCAGCCCGACGAGGATCAGCACGCCCGCGAGCAGCGGACGCAGGATCCGCTCCGGCACCTTCGGCGAGAAGTGGCTGCCGATGACGATGCCGGGCAGCGAGCCGAGCAGCAGCGACACCAGCAGCAGCCAGTCCACCGACCCGATCATCCAGTGGCCCATGCCGGCGACGAGGGTGAGCGGCACTGCGTGGGCGATGTCGGTGCCGACGATGCGCAGCACCGGCATGGCCGGATAGAGCAGCACCAGCGCCGTGACGCCGACCGCGCCGGCGCCGACCGACGAGATCGAGACCAGAAAGCCGAGCACCACGCCGGTCACGACGGTCGCCACGGCCGTGAACCGCGGGTTCGGCAGCCGGCCACCGCGCCGCGCGGCGAAGAAGGCGACGAGCTGCGGCCGGGCAATCAGCGCCAGCGACGTGATCATCAGGCGCCGCCGAGCGCGGTGGTGATGAAATGCGCGGCCGCGGGCGAGCGCGCCCCGTCCACCTGCGACAGCACCAGCAGGGTCACGACCGTGGCCGGGACGCTGCCGAGCGCGAGCAGGCCCATCACCACCCAGTCGATCGTCTTGTTGAGACCATGGATCGCTGTGCCGCCGGCCTTCGTGATCGAGGCATAGAGCAGGTCGGTGCCGACCGCCGTCACCGGGTGGACGCCGAACACCAGCACCAGCAGCGGCGTCATCAGCGAACCGCCGCCGACGCCCGTCAGGCCTACGAGGATGCCGACCGCCAGGCCGGACAGGGAATAGAGCGGATTGATCGATGCAAGGAATTCCAATCTGGGCCCCGTCGGTTGCAGGGCCGCGGGTGCAGCCCGGATCACTGGACGGGGGCAGTCCGGCGTCGGGACAGGATCGGCGGCGGCAGACCCCGCCACCTGGTACCTGCAATGCGTCCCTGCTGCCGGGATCATGTCCCACGCCCTGCCGCGCGCTGGAAGCGACGGCAGCTCAACAAAGACCATTTAATGTCGATAGACAAGGTAGGAATTAACACCCCGCCCGCGTACCTGTCGCAGCGTCACCCATCTGCATCACCCTCGGCGCGACGATCGCCGCCCTCGCGTTAACCATTCGGTAACCATGCACCCGGCAATTATTGCCGGGTCGAAGGGCGTGCGCTTGGCGCGTCGCGACGGGGGCAGGACGCATGGCAGACATCGGGGCGACAGGCGGCAGCGGCGCGCGGGGCTTTGCGCATGTCCGCGGCCTCGTCATGCGCGGCGACGTGGCGCTCGCCTTCGGCATCATGACGATTCTCGTCGTGCTGATCCTGCCGCTGCCGGCGATCCTGCTCGACCTGTTCCTCGCCTTCTCGATCATCTTCTCGATCATGATCCTGATGACGTCGCTGTTCATCCAGAAGCCGCTGGAATTCTCGTCCTTTCCGACGGTGCTGCTGATCGCGACCATGCTGCGCCTCGCGCTCAACCTCGCCTCGACCCGGCTGATCCTCAGCCATGGCCACGAGGGCGAGGCGGCGGCCGGCCATGTCATCGAGGCCTTCGGCAGCTTCGTCATGGGCGGCAACTTCGTGATCGGCCTGATCGTCTTCGCGATCCTGGTCGTCGTGAACTTCGTCGTCATCACCAAGGGTTCGGGCCGTATCGCCGAGGTGGCGGCCCGCTTCACCCTCGACGCCATGCCCGGCAAGCAGATGGCGATCGACGCGGACCTTTCCGCCGGCCTGATCGACGAGACCACCGCCCGCCAGCGCCGCAAGGATCTGGAGGACGAGAGCACCTTCTTCGGCGCCATGGACGGCGCCTCGAAATTCGTGCGCGGCGACGCCATCGCCGGCCTGCTGATCACCTTCATCAACGTGATCGGCGGCATCGTCATCGGCGTCGTCCAGATGGAACTGAGCTTCGGCGAGGCGAGCCACACCTACACGCTGCTCAGCGTCGGCGACGGCCTCGTCTCGCAGATCCCGGCGCTGATCGTCTCCACGGCCGCCGGCCTGCTCGTCTCCAAGGCCGGCGTCTCCGGCGCCGCCGACAAGGCGCTGCTCGACCAGTTCTCCAACTACCCGACCGCGCTCGGCATGTCGTCCTTCGTCATGCTCGCGCTCGGCCTGCTGCCGGGCATGCCGATGCTGCCCTTCCTGGCCCTGTCGGGCGGTGCCGGCTATCTCGCCTTCCGCGCGGGACGAAACCAGACGACCAAACTGGAGAAGAAGGCGGACGAGAAGGCCAAGGCCGATGCCCCGCCCCCGCCGCCGGCGGAAGAGCCGATCGCCTCGGCGCTGAAGATCGACGAACTGAAGGTCGAGTTCGGCTACGCGCTGCTGCCGCTGATCAACGGCAACGGCGGCCCCGGCGACCGCCTGTCGGACCAGATCAAGGCGCTGCGCCGGCAGATCGCCATGGAGATGGGCTTCGTCATGCCGCCCGTGCGCCTGCTCGACAACGTGCAGCTGAACGGCAACGACTACGTGATCAAGGTCAAGGAAGTCGACGCCGGCACCGGCACGATCTTCCCCGGCCAGTTCATGGTCATGGACCCCTCCGGCGGCAAGGTCGGCCTGCCCGGCACCCAGACCACCGAACCCACCTTCGGCCTGCCGGCCACCTGGGTGGAGGGATCGCTGCGCGAGGAGGCGGCGATCCGCGGCCTCACGGTCGTCGATCCGGCGACCGTGCTCTCGACCCATCTGTCGGAAGTGCTGAAGAACAACGTCGCCGAACTGCTGTCCTACGCCAACGTCAAGGCGCTGCTGAAGGAGCTTCCCAAGGAGCAGGCCAAGCTGGTGGAGGACATCTCGCCGAGCAGCATCTCCACCTCGGGCATCCAGCGGGTGCTGCAGCAGCTGCTGCAGGAGCGGGTCTCGATCCGCGACCTCTCGACCATCATGGAGGGCATCGCCGAGGCGATCGGCTTCACCCGCTCCACCCAGGCGATCGCCGAGCATGTGCGCTCGCGCCTTGCCCGCCAGATCTGCGCCCAGCACACTTCGCCGGCCGGCTACCTGCCGCTGATCACCCTGTCTCCCGCCTGGGAACAGGCCTTCATGGAATCGCTGGTCGGCGACGGCGACGACAAGCGCCTCGCCATGGCCCCGTCCAAGCTTCAGGAGTTCGTCACCCGCGTGCGCGACAGCTTCGAGGAGGCCGCCAAGAAGGGCGAGCTTCCGGTGCTGATGACCAGCCCGATGACCCGGCCCTACGTCCGCTCGATCGTCGAACGCTTCCGCGCCCACACCGTGGTCATGAGCCAGGCCGAGGTGCATCCGCGCGTGCGGCTGAAGACGGTGAGCTCGATCTGAGGTCACGCCCGTTCCGGAACACGTCGTTGACGAACGCTTAACGCGATCGGCGCAGTTTGAGGGGATGCTGCGTCTTGCATCCGCTCCACTCGTGCGGGGACTGGTCCTCGCGTCGCTGCTGCCCGGCCTTGCCGGTTGCGGCTTCTTCGACTTCGAGGAGCGCGAGCCCTGGCGCGCGCAGGCGGAAGCCGCCTGCTATGCCCGCAAGCTGGTGACCCCGAGTTCGATCGCCCGGCCGCTGTCGGAGATCGAGGGACCGGGCATCTGCGGCGTCGAACGGCCGCTGAAGGTCAGCGCCTCGCTCGGCGGCGCCGTCGAGATCACCCCGGCCGCCACGCTCGACTGCCCGATGACCGCGACGGTGGAGCACTGGGTGAAGACCGTGGTGCAGCCGGCCGCCTACGAGCGCTACGGCGTGCCGGTGGTCTCGATCCGCAACATGGGGTCCTACGGCTGCCGCTCGCGCAACCACGTCAAGGGCGCGAAACTGTCCGAGCATGCCTTCGCCAATGCCCTCGACATCGGCGGCTTCACGCTGGCCAACGGCCACACGGTGACGATCAGGACCGGCTGGCGCCGGGGCAGCGACGCCGACAAGGCCTTCCTGAAACAGGTCCACCACGCGCCTGCGGCCCGTTCAAGACCGTGCTCGGCCCCGGCTCCTCGGACGGCATGCACGAGGATCACCTGCATCTGGACCTTGCCCGCCACGGCGCGAAGAACGACGCCTACTGCCGGCCGAAGCCCGTGCTGCCGGCCCCGGCCAGTCCGCCGGTGTATCAGGCCGCACCGGGCACGCCGGACGTTCCGGTCGCAACGCTCGCGGCCCCCGGTCCCCTGCCCTCGGCGTCCATGGCGGGACAGCCGATGCCCCAGACGGTCTCGCCCGTCCGGCGCCACATCGATCCCGCCGACGTCTATCTCGGCACCATTCCCGATCCGTCACAGCCGGCACCGGTTCAACCCGCATATCCCCAGCCCGACTATGCCCAGCCGATGCCGCCGCAGACCGTGGCACCGCCTGCGGCTGCCTGGGATCCGGGACTGCCGCCGGCCGATGTCGGCGCGCCGCCCCTCGTCTGGCAGCGCGGCCTGCAGCCGGCCCTGTCCGGCAAAACAGGCGGCGACGTGACGGGGTCGCTGCAGTAGGCGGAGCCGATCACTCGGCCGCCGCTTCCAGAATCCGCGCCGGATCGTAGTTGAGGATCGGCGCCAGCCAGCGTTCGGTCTCGGCGACGCTCATGCCCTTGCGGGCCGCGTAGTCCTCGACCTGATCCCGCTCGATCTTGCCGACCCCGAAATAATGGCTTTCGGGATGCGAGAAGTAGAGCCCGGACACCGCGGCGGCCGGCCACATGGCGAAACTCTCGGTGAGGGTGATCCCGGTGGCCGCTTCCGCGTCCAGCAGGTCGAACAGCGTGCGCTTTTCCGTATGGTCCGGCTGGGCCGGATAGCCGGCCGCCGGGCGGATGCCGACATATTCCTCGGCAATCAGCGCCTGCGGCGTCAGGTCCTCGTCCGCCACGTAGCCCCAGAACTCCTTGCGGACCCGCTGGTGCATGTGCTCGGCAAAGGCCTCGGCCAGCCGGTCGGCCAGAGCCTGGCTGAGGATCTTGGAATAGTCGTCGTTGGCGCGCGCGAAACGCTCGGCAACGACATCCTCGCCGATGCCGGCGGTGACGGCAAAGCCGCCGACATAGTCGGCGACGCCCGTCGCCTTCGGCGCGACGAAATCCGAGATCGACATGTTGGCGCGGGCGCTGTCGCGGGCGATCTGCTGGCGCAGGCCGTGGAAGCGGGCGATCGGCGTCGTCCGGCTCTCGTCGGCATAGACCTCGATGTCGTCGCCGACCGCATTGGCCGGCCAGAGTCCGATCACCGCCCGCGCCGTCAGCCACTTCTCGTCGATCATCTGCTTCAGCATCGCCTGCGCGTCCTCGAACAGGGCGCGGGCTGCCGGCCCGTAATGCTCGTCCTCGAGGATGGCGGGATAGGCGCCCTTCATTTCCCAGGTCGAGAAGAAGGGCGTCCAGTCGATGTAGCGGGCGATCTCGCCGATGTCGTAGTCGTCGAAGGCCTTCGTGCCGATGAAGGACGGCGCCTTCGGCGGCACGGAGGCAAAGTCGTATTTCGGGGCCTTGGCACGCGCACTCGCCAGCGGCAGCCGCCGCTTGTCGGCCTGACCACGGGCATGGGCCTCGGCGAGCTTGACGTATTCGGCGCGCGTGTCGGCGATGTAGCCGTCGCGCTTGTCGCCGAGAAGGGTCGAGACCACGCCGACGGCGCGGCTGGCGTCGGTGACGTAGACGGCCTGACCCCGGGCATAGTTCGGATGGATCTTCACCGCGGTGTGGACGCGGCTGGTCGTCGCGCCGCCGATCAGCAGCGGCACGTCGAAGCCCTGGCGCTCCATCTCCGCGGCCACCACGCACATCTCGTCGAGCGAGGGCGTGATGAGGCCGGACAGTCCGATGATGTCGGCGTTCACGGCCTTCGCCGTGTCGAGGATCTTCTGGAAGGGCACCATCACCCCGAGGTCGATCACCTCGTAGTTGTTGCACTGGAGCACGACGCCGACGATGTTCTTGCCGATGTCGTGGACGTCGCCCTTGACCGTCGCCATCACGATCTTGCCGGCCGCCGGGCGGTCGGTCAGGCCCATGTCCCGCTTTTCCTGCTCCATGAAGGGCATCAGCCAGGCGACGGCCTGCTTCATCACCCGGGCGGACTTCACCACCTGCGGCAGGAACATCTTGCCGGAGCCGAACAGGTCGCCGACGACGTTCATGCCCGCCATCAGCGGGCCCTCGATCACATGCAGCGGCCGGGCGACCGTGAGCCGCGCCTCCTCGGTGTCGGCCTCGATGTATTCGGTGATGCCGGAGACGAGCGCATGCTCCAGCCGCTTCTCGACCGGCCACTCGCGCCAGGAGAGGTCGACGACGCGCTGCTTGGCGCCGTCGCCCTTGAAGCGCGGCGCCTCCTCCACCAGCCGTTCGGTGGCCGACAGCGCGCCCGGCGCCGGCTTGCGGTTGAGGACGACGTCCTCGCAAAGCTCGCGCAGCACCGGGTCGATGTCGTCATAGACGGCCAACTGGCCGGCATTGACGATGCCGAAGTCCATGCCCTTGGCGATCGCGTGGTAGAGGAACACCGAGTGCATCGCCTCGCGCACCGGCTCGTTGCCCCGGAACGAGAACGACAGGTTCGAGACGCCACCCGACACATGCGCATGCGGCAGGTGGTTCATGATCCACCCGGTCGCCTCAATGAAGTCGACGCCGTAGTTGTCGTGTTCCTCGATGCCGGTGGCGACCGCGAAGATGTTCGGATCGAAGATGATGTCCTCGGGCGGAAAGCCGACCGTCTGGGTGAGGATGTCGTAGGAGCGCTTGCAGATCTCGGTCTTGCGGGCGAGCGTGTCGGCCTGGCCCTTCTCGTCGAAGGCCATGACCACGACCGCGGCGCCATAGCGGCGCACGAGCCTTGCGTGGTGAATGAAGGCCTCCTCGCCTTCCTTCAGCGAGATCGAGTTGACGATCGGCTTGCCCTGGACCCGCTTCAGCCCCTCCTCGATGATCGACCACTTGGAACTGTCGATCATCACCGGCACCCGGGCGATGTCCGGCTCCGAGGCGATCAGGTTCAGGAACTCGATCATCGCCCCTTCGCTGTCGAGCAGGCCCTCGTCCATGTTGATGTCGAGCACCTGCGCGCCGCTCTCCACCTGCTGGCGGGCGACGTCGAGCGCGCCGTGAACTCGGCCTCGCGGATCAGCTTGCGGAATTTCGCCGAGCCCGTGACGTTGGTCCGCTCGCCGACGTTGACGAAGGGGATCTCGGGCGTCTTGACGAAGGGCTCGAGGCCCGAAAGCCGCAGGCGCCGGTCGATCTCGGGCACCTTGCGCGGCGCCACGCCGGCGACGGCCTCGACGATGGCGCGGATATGGTCCGGCGTCGTGCCGCAGCAGCCGCCGAGCACGTTGACGAGGCCGGAGCGCGCGAACTCGCCGACGAGCTTCGCCATCGCCTCGGGGCTCTCGTCATATTCGCCGAATTCGTTGGGAAGGCCGGCGTTCGGGTAGGCGCAGACGAGCGTGTCGGCAAGGCGCGACAGGTCGGCCACATGCTCGCGCATCTCCCTGGCACCCAGCGCGCAGTTGAGACCGATGGTGAACAGTTCCGCATGGCGGACCGAATACCAGAAGGCCTCGGCCGTCTGGCCCGACAGCGTCCGGCCGGAGAGGTCGGTGATCGTGCCCGACACCATCACCGGCAGCCTGACGCCCTTTTCCTCGAACACCTCGTCGATCGCAAACAGCGCCGCCTTGGCATTCAGCGTGTCGAACACCGTCTCGACGAGGATGACGTCGGCGCCGCCGTCGATCAGGCCGCGCGTCGCCTCCGCATAGGCCGCGCGCAGTTCGTCGAAGGACGTGGCGCGGAAACCCGGACGGTTGACGTCCGGCGACAGCGAGGCGGTGCGGTTGGTCGGGCCGATGGCGCCGGCAACGAAGCGCGGCCGCGACGGGTCGGCCGCCTCGGCCGCGACGCAGGCCTCCCTGGCCAGCCGCGCGCCCTCGAAGTTGAGTTCGTAGGCCAGCGCCTCCATGCCGTAGTCGGCCTGGGCGATGGTGGTGGAGGAGAAGGTGTTGGTCTCCACCATGTCCGCGCCGGCGTCGAGATACTGGCGATGGATGTCGCGGATGATGTCCGGCTGGGTCAGCGACAGGAGGTCGTTGTTGCCCTTGAGATCGCGCGGCCAGTCCTTGAACCGGTCGCCGCGATACCCCGCCTCGTCAAGCCGGTGCTGCTGGATCATGGTGCCCATGGCACCGTCGATCACGAGGATGCGCTCTGCGGCGAGGGCACGCAGACGGGCTTCGGTTCGGGACGGGGCGCGCATCAGTTAGGCTTCCTTTTCAAGTCCGCCGATCTCTCGACTTCGTTTTCCAATCGTCATCCGGCATGGCCCGACGCATATACTCATCGAACATGGGAACGGTGAAGGCCGTATCGCCATGTTGCTGGGAATAGATCATTCCCTTCTGGATCAGCTTGGCGCGCACGGGCGCGACCGTCGTGACCTTGACTCCAAGGATGTCGGCCACCTCGCCGGATTTCTGCGGACCCGGTCCGAGTTCGGCCAAGGCGCGTAGATATCGTTTTTCCGACGGCGTGCAACGATCGAACCGAACGCGGAAGAAGCTCTCGTCGAGCGCCTCCAGCGCCTTTTCCGTCGCCCGGTCGAGATCCTAGGAGCCGATTTCCGGCCCCTCCGACACGTTCCAGGCCTCGTAACCCCATTGCTGGAGGAAGTAGGGGTAGCGCTCCGTCACGGCCAGCAGCCTGTCGAGGGCCGCCGGGGAGAACGTGACGTCGTAGGGTTCGACCGGTTCGACGAGCGCCTGTCGCGCCGCCTCGGGGGCGAGGGCCTCGACACGCGGAAAGTCGAACAGCCGCTCGGCATAGGATTTCGAGTTTCCCGCAAGCGCCAGGATCTGCGGAAGGCCGGCCGCAATCAGGATCAGCGGCAGGCGCTCCTGATTGATGCGGTGCACGGCCATGATCAGCGCACCGAATTCCTTCTCGTTGAGATACTGCAGCTCGTCGATCAGCAGCACGACCGCCGTCTCGCCGGCCCTGGCCGCTTCGCCCACGGCGACGAACAGGGCGGCAAGATCGGCCTCGAAGTCGCCGCTGTCCGCAACGCCCACCTCCGGATCGACGCCGATCTCGTATTCGATGTCCGAATGGGTGATCTTGATGCTGCCGATGAAGCTGCGCAGAACCCGCAGGCCTCGCCGGACCTTTTCCTTGGCGTTGGCGATGATGTCCAGCGCGTAGAGCAGCGAACGCAGCTGCGGAATGAGCAGCGCCGCGAGGGACTTTCCCTCGTGGGCTTCGGTCATAAGCACCTTGAAGCCCGCCTGTTCGGCATCCTCCTTGATACGGACCAGAAGAACCGTCTTGCCCACGCCGCGCAGTCCGACAAGGATCATGCTTTTCGCCGGTGTTCCCCGCTTCATGCGCGCCAGGGCCACCTGCGCCTGCTTGAGCAGCGCGTCACGGCCCGCAAGTTCGGGTGGCGGCGTTCCCGCCCCGGGCACGAAGGGATTCTTGACGGGGTCCATGACGCCTATACCAGACTTATCCAAGTTTACCTGATTCTAGATAAATCAGACTAAGGTTGCAATAACCCGGCAACGGCCGGCAACACGGCCTGTCTCACGCCGCCGCCACGCTCCTCGCCGCCTGCGGCTGCGCCCGCAGGCCCAAGAGGTGGCAGATCGCGTAGACGAGGTCGGCGCGGTTCATGGTGTAGAAGTGGAAGTCGCGGAAGCCGCGGCCGACGAGGTCCAGCGCCTGTTCGGCAGCCACCGTGGCAGCCACCAGCTTGCGGGTTTCCGGATCGTCCTCCAGCCCCTCGAAGCGCTTGACCACCCAGGCCGGCACGCTGGCGCCGGCCTTGCGGGCGAACTGCGCGGTCTGGGTGAAGTTCACCACCGGCACGAGGCCCGGCACGATCGGGATGTCGATGCCGGCCGCCCGCACCTTCTCGACGTAGCGCTCGAACACGTCGTTGTCGAAGAAGAACTGGCTGATCGCCCGGGTCGCCCCGGCCTCGACCTTGCGCTTCAGCAACTGGATGTCGGCGACGAGATCCGGGCTCTCGGGGTGCTTTTCCGGATAGGCCGACACCGTCACCTCGAAGTCGCCGATCGCCTTGATCCCGGCGATCAGTTCGGGCGTGGAGGCATAGCCGCCCGCATGCGGCTGGTAGCGGTCGCCGACGCCCGAGGCCGGGTCCCCGCGCAGCGCCACGATGTGGCGCACGCCGGCAGCCCAGTAGTCGGCGATCACCTCGTCCACCTCGCGCGGGTGGCATCGACGCAGGTGAGATGCGCCGCGGGCTTCAGCTGCGTCTCGCGCAGGATGCGCGCCACGGTGTTGTGGGTCCGCTCGCGGGTCGAACCGCCCGCGCCATAGGTCACCGACACGAAGCGGGGTCCGAGCGGGGCCAGCCGCTCGATCGAGGCCCACAGCGTCTCCTCCATCTTCTCGCTCTTCGGCGGGAAGAATTCGAAGGACACCCCGAGATCGAGGCTTTCGGGATTGCGGATCGGGCTCATCGGAACGCTTTCTGGGGCAGGAGGAGGATCGTCGGAACGAAGGAGATTCAGGCGCGGCCGTCGTCGGCGGCATCAAGGCCCGCCATCAGCATCCGCCGATCGCGGGCAAGCCACAGCGTGACCGTCAGCGGCTGGGCGGCGGCGCCGTCCACCGAGAGGTCGCGCACGGTTTCGGTGTCGAGACCGGCCGCCGCGAACCAGCCGGCCATCTCCTCGTGCGAGAAGCCGAGGCGGCGGTGGGCATGGCTCTCGCGCAGGGCCTCGATGCCATGCGGTGCAAAGTCGACCACCAGCAGACGACCACCGGCGCGCAGTGTGCGCGCGGCCTCGCGGATCGCCCGGCCCGGGTCGTCGAGATAGTGCAGCACCTGGTGGATCACCACGAGGTCGAAGCTGCCGGCGGGCACCTGGATGTCGTAGATGTCGCCATGGCGGACCTGAACGTGGTCGAGGCCCGCCTCCGCCAGCCGCACCCGCGCGATCGACAGCATGTCGTGGCTGGCGTCGATGCCGAGCGCCCGGACGGCGCGCGGGGCGAGCAGCTCCAGCATGCGGCCGGTGCCGGTGCCGGCGTCGAGCAGCGTCTGGATCGGGGCATTGCGAGAAGATCGCCGATCGCCGCCTCGACCACGGCCTCCGGCGCATGCAGCGAGCGCAGGCGGTCCCAGTTCTCGGCATTGGCCTGAAAATACCGCGCCGCCGCCTCGGCATGGGCCGCCTTGACCTCGGACAGGCGTCGGAAGTCACGCTGCAGCACCGGATCGGCCAGATCGAGCGCGTCGAGGATCCGCCGGGCAACGAGGCCGCCGCGGCCGTCGCGCGCGAGACGGTAATAGACCCACGCGCCCTCGGGAAACCGCTCGATCAGCCCGGCCTCGGTCAGCAGCTTCAGGTGGCGCGAGACGCGCGGCTGACTCTGGGCGAGGATCTCGGTGAGATCCTTCACGGTCAGATCGGTCTCGGCGAGCAGCGCCACGAGCCGCAGGCGCGTCGCCTCGCCTGCGGCCTTGAGGCCGGCAAGGAGATCGGCGAGCGGCACGCGGCCGGCGGAGGTGACGCCGAAATTCATGTGTCTGGTCCGTGGTCGGCGGACCATCGCTGGCCCGAAGAAGATATAAAGATATCTTTATTCGTTTCTGGATTCCTTGGCAAGCGATTGCGCGCCCCTGGCACGCCCGTTCTCCAGTCGTGCCACCAGACAAAGAAGGCCCGTTCCTCGGGGGAGGAACGGGCCTTTCGATGCGCGCCGCAAACAGGTGTCAGATCAGGCGGCGCGTCTGGAAGTAGGCCGACACGCGCTCGCGGGCGTGGGCGGGATCGAGTTGCATGTAGCTGTTCAGCGAGCGCATGCGGTCGTTGTTGGACAGCCGGTGCTTCCACGGACCGACCTTCAGCAGCGCCTGCACGGTCTGGATGCGGAAGCCGTGGCTTTCGCCACCATCAGGAACGGCTCGGTGTCGACCCGCACCAGCCAGTGCTTGGCCTCCTCCAGGCTGACGTCGGTGAGCATCGCGAAGACGGCGGTCGCTTCGGGAAAGCGGTCCTCGGCCGCATAGCGGCAGATCAGCGATTCGGAGACCGCCTTCGGGCCGCCGAGCTTGGACAGCCGCGCCCAGGCGCTCTCGAAATCGTAGAGGCCGAGCCAGTAGCCGTTCGACATGCGTTCCTGGGCGACCTTGGAGACGCCCGCCATGCGGTTGCGGTCGACGCCGTAGCCATTCGCCTGCAGGACCCGGCGCACCTCTTCGGTCGCCTCGGCGACGAGCTGCTCGATCACCGTGTCCGGCGTGTCGCTGCGTTCGCCGAGCGCCGAGGCCATGCCGACGTCGGCGCGCGCCTGGCTGACCAGGATTTCCATCGCCGCCGACGACAGCGTTGCGCCGTGATTGGCCGCGATCTGCCGGCGCACGCCGGCGTCGCCATTCTCCACGGCCGCATCGGTCACCTGTTCGGAGAGGATCGCCCGCTCGGAAATCGCGCCGATGTGGCGACGCCGAAATCGCGGATGATGTCGAGCAGGTCGTGGTCGGTAAGGACCGGCGATTTCGCCAGCACCACCCGGGCCACCTCGATCTCGTCGCGGGCAAAGCGGCGGATCGTGTCTTCCGGCGCCCGGCGCAGCGGGGCGATCTTGGCCGCCGCGAAGGCTCGCGCTTCGGTTTCCACCATGTCGGCCAGCCGGCTGAGGACCTGATCGTAGATCTCGATCTGCTCCAGCGTGCAGTTCTCCGACGTCACGGCGAAAAGGGAGGCCACGCTGCGCATCAGCTCGTCACGCCGGTTCGGCGTCGGGTCGCGATCGAGGGACTTGAAGTCGATCAGGTTGCTTTCGATCATTTCTTGTCGCGCCGTCTGGAAGTTGCGGTCCTATGGTTATACGGAGCAAGTATCGAGGTGAGGTGAAAGGCGCCGCCGCAATTCGATCCGACTTTGATTCAAATTGGAGCGGTTCCCGGCCGGTCCGCCCCACCCGCCACGCAGGAAGTCCGTGCATGTCAGACCGTGAAGACCGCGCCGGCCGCTACGGCGGCCCGACACCGCCGCCGACGGTGCCCGACGAGGAAGTCGTGTTCATCGGCCGCATCACCACGCCCTGGGAAAGCCGGGCCGACTGTCCGCGCAACGTCCGCGCCGCGCGCGAGGCCGGAGGCACCGCGCTGCTCGACCTCGAGCCGGTCTATCGTCCCGGCCTGCATGGGCTTTCGGCCCATTCCCATCTCATCGTCCTCTACTGGATGGACGAGGCCGAGCGCGACGTGATGATCCAGTATCCGCGCCATGCGGCGGGCCCGCGCGGGGTGTTCTCCATCCGCTCGCCCGCCCGGCCGAACCCGATCGCCCTCGCCGTGGCGCGCATTCTCTCGATCGATGCCGAGCGCGGCCAGATCGAGATCGAGCAGATCGACTGTCGCAACGGCACGGCGATCATCGACATCAAGCCGTATTTTCCGTCGGTCGATGCCGCGCCGGAGGCGACGAATGACGCCACGCCGACGCCACTTGATGGTGACCGCGTTCACCCTCGGTAGAGTCACCATACGGATTCATACGGATGCGGCGGCGGACGGCGGTCAGCCGTAGATCCACTGCTCGGGCAGCTTGGCCTCGAAATTCGCGCCGGCGACAAGCGCGCCGGGGCGTTCGACGTTGGCGACCACGCCGCGCAGGCGCTTCGCCGCCTTCGGAAACATCAGGTCGAGGCCGTCCCGGTCCGGATACTCGCGGGCGATCTCGCGGCCGGCGTAGCGGCACGGCGCATTCTGCCCCTCGACCACCACCACCGCGCCGCCCGTCAGAAACAGGCGGGTGCGGCCGGCAGGAAGGAGAAGTTCGGGATCCCGGAGACGACGACATTGGTGCCGATCCAGGACGCCTCGAGGCGGGGAATGTCCATGGCGCGCGGATCGCTTCGATGTCCTCCACCGACAGCAGGGTGACCTGGCGCGAATTGCGCATTGCGCTGCCGCGCGGATACCAGGGTTCACGCCCGCCGGCGGCCCGCACGTGACCGGCGTGCTTGTCGCCGACGACCCCGTCGAAGGCGAGGTCGAGACGATCGACGGCGTCCGTGCGCAGCCCTTCCCCGCCTGCCATGCCCAGCCATTCGATGCGCCCGGACAGGCGGCGCCCGGCAACGACCCGCGGCTGGGGCACAAGCGCGGCGGACAGGAGATCGGTCATCGGATGTCTCCGGCTCTGAAAGGTGGGCGAAGGCTAGCCGGATTCTTGCGCCGGCGCCACCGGACAGCGCGCCGGCGCGTTGGTCCACGGACGGATGGACGGGTGGCGGACTCAGGCGTACTCTAGCGATGGTTGTCGCGCGGGGGCCGGGACCATGAGCATCATCGGGGTGGACTCGGGATCGGCGGAACGCCCGATCCTGCTGAGTGACGAGACGCCTGTGGCCGCCGTCGACAGCGCGGTCATGTCGACGATGCGGGAAACCGGCGAGGATATCCGGATCGCCGGCGTCGCGCCGCCCGGCCTTCAGGACGCCGCCGCCGCCGACCTGCCGCGGATCTTCCTCGACGAGCGCCAGGTGATCGCCCGCCGCCGTACCCGGATGGCGTCGAAGGCGCAGACCGAGCGGTCCGCGTGGCCGGAGATGCGCGAGCCCGCGACCGAGCCGGCGGCGATGAACGATCTCGTCGGCATCGCGCTGTCGGGGGGCGGCATCCGCTCCTCCACCTTCTGCCTCGGGGTGCTGCAGGCGCTGCACCAGTTCGGGGTCATCGACCGGGCCGACTATCTCTCCACCGTCTCGGGTGGCGGCTACATCGGCACCTCGCTGACGGCGACCTCGGTGGCGAGCGGCGGCGACTTCGTCTATTCCGGCAGCCGGCCGCGCCGCGCCTGCGGCATGAAGGCGCCGGCCGGCATGACCTCGGCCGAGATCGGCGACACCAGGGCGATCGGCCATCTGCGCGATCATTCCAAGTATCTCGCGCCGCACGGCGGGACCGACCTCCTGCGCTCGCTGGCCGTCATTGCCCGCGGCCTTGCGGCGAATCTCGTTCTGATTCTCTGGTTTCCGTTTCTCGTCGCCGCCCTGACCGTGGTCTTCAATCCGACCCGCAAGGCGTTGACCACGCCCGACGTCTTCGGCCGCGAAGCGTCCTGGCTGCCGGCCCACACCTTTGCCTTCAGCCTCCTGTGTCTGGGCGTGGCGATCCTGCTCTTCTACCTGTGGGCCGTATGGCGATCGAAATCCAGGGCCAGCAAGAGCAGCAGCGACATCTCGGGCTGGATCTACATTCCGGCAGCCGGTGTCCTGATCCTGCTTCTGGTCATCGCCTTCTTCGAGTTCCAGCCCTACGCCATCGAACTGCTGTTTTCCGCATTGCCGCAGCCGCCGACCTTCCTCGAGCGGATCATCGCCGCGCTCGGTCTCGGAAAGCCGGATGGCTCGGGAAACAGCCTTCTCACCTGGTTCGGCTTGCTGCTCGCCCCTCTGTCGGCGGTCGTCACCTTCTACCGCAAGCATCTCGAACAGATCATCGGCACCGTCGGCGGCGGCGGGCTCGCACCGATGTTCAAGCGTCTGCCTGCCCTTGCGATGCTCTGGGTCGGCGCACTCGCCGTGCCGCTGATCATCTGGATCTTCTATGTCCATCTCTGTTTCTGGGGCATTGCCGACACCGCCGCCAAGGAGGCCTTCGGCCACAGCCCGGCCTGGTTCCTCGGACTTCGCGACCTGCTCTGGCCGGACGCATGGACCGATCAGGCGGCGCAACTGGACTACAAGAGCGCGTTCGCTCTTCTCCTGATCGCCGTCATCCTGCTCGGCCTCGGCCTGCCGCTCGGCTCCAACGCCAATTCGTTGCATGCCCTCTACCGCGACCGGCTGGCCGACGCCTTCCATTTCGACCCGTCGCGGCTGAAGCCCGGCAACGGCAAGCCGACCGTCGACATCACCCTCGCCGGCCTCGCCGTGGGCAACGATCTCGACCTGACGCCCTACCCGCTGGTGAACACCGCCGTGAACCTCCAGTCGTCACGCGAGGCGAACCGGCGCGGGCGCAACGCGGACTTCTTCCTGTTCTCGCCGCTCTATGTCGGCAGCCGGGCCACTGGCTACCTCACGACGTCGGCCTTCAGCACCCATGGCGAGTCGCTGCGTCTTGCCTCCGTCATGGCGATCTCGGGGGCGGCCGCCTCGTCCAACATGGGCCGCCAGACCCTCTGGCCGCTGACGCCGACGCTGACGATCCTCAACATCCGTCTCGGCTACTGGCTCACCAATCCGCGGCAGGTGGCAAAGGTCACGGACGCCCTGGTCGTCGGCACGCCGGCCAATGTCCGCACGAACCGACGGCTGCCCGGCCAGTTCTATTTCGGCAAGGAGATGCTGGGCCGGCTCACCGAGAAGGCCGCCAAGGTCTACCTGACCGACGGGGGGCATATCGAGAATCTCGGCATCTACGAACTGCTGCGCCGCAAGTGCCGGGTGATCATCGCCGTCGATGCCGAAGCCGATCCGGACATGCGCTTCGGCTCCTTCATCACCCTGCAGATGTATGCGCGCATCGACCTCGGCATCCGCATCGACCTGCCCGTCGCCGCCCTGCGCGAGGCCACGGAGGCGGTGCGCACCGGCGTCGCCGCCCCGCGCAGGAACTGGGATCCGCCGCCGGCCCATGTCGCCGTCGGCGAGATCGACTACGGCGGCGGCGTGACGGGCGTGCTCGTCTACATCAAGGCCTCCCTGACCGGCGACGAGAACGACTACATCCGCGACTACCACCGCCGCTTCCCCGCCTTCCCGCAGGAGCAGACCAGCGACCAGTTCTTCTCCGAGGAACAGTTCGAGGTCTATCGTGCCCTCGGCTTCCATGCCGCCGACCGTTTCTTCGGCGGCGAGGACGCGGCCGGCACGGCCAGCAACGGCCCGTCCCGCGAGACGATCAACGGCAACTCGCTCGCCATGACCACGCTGAGGGCCACGTTCGGGTGAACGGTCTGTCGACGAAGCGAGGGCACAAGAAAGCGTGACTCGACAATCGTCCCGGCAAAATCTAGAGGCCTTCAAGGGAGCGGGGGGCGCGCCCGGTGCCGGGCCGATGACGGACGGTGCCATGAGAGGCCACCCCGCGCGCAAGACGGAGGGGTGGCGTGGCACTTTCCAACAGCCGGACCGGTTACGGCCTCGTGGCGCAGATCTTCCACTGGGTCACGGCGATCCTGATCCTGATGCTCCTGCCGCTCGGTCTGGTGATGACCGACCTGCCGCAGTCGACCGACACCGAGATCGCCGACAAGGTCTGGCTGTTCAGCCTGCACAAGACGCTGGGGATCACGGTCTTCGCCGTCGCGATCGCCCGCGTCCTCTGGGCACTGGCCTCGCCGCGCCCGGCCCCGCTGCATCCGGACCGGCGACTGGAAACCTTCGTCGCCGAGGCGGTGCACTGGTCGCTCTACGGCGCGATCCTGCTGACGCCGCTTGCCGGCTGGGTGCATCACGCGGCCAGCACCGGCTTTGCGCCGATCTGGTGGCCGCTCGGCCAGGACCTGCCCTTCGTGCCGAAGAGCGAGGCCCTCGCCCGGCTCGCCGGCTTCGCCCACTATGTCCTCGCCATGCTCATGATCGTCGCCGTGGGTCTGCACATCGCGGGCGCCATGAAGCATGTGGTCATCGACCGCGACGGCACGCTGGCGCGGATGCTGCCGTTCGGGCGCGCAAGGACCGTTTCCGTGCCGGTCGGCGCGACAGCCCCCCATCGCGGCCCGGCCTTCGCCGCGCTGGCGCTGTTTGCCCTTCTGTTCGGCGGCATCGCGGTCTCGGCGCTCCGGAACGAGCCCGCCGCGACGACATCGTTGCCGCAGGCCACAGCCCCCGTGTCGGCCTCCGGCTGGAGCGTCGACCACGCGAAGAGCCGGCTCGGCATCGTCATCACCCAGATGGGCGCCCCGGTCGAGGGACGGTTCAAGGCCTGGTCGGCCGAGATCGACTTCGATCCCGACGCGCTGGATGCGGCCCGTGTGAAGGTCGTCGTCGACATTGCCAGCATCGACCTCGGCGGCGTGACGGATCAGGCGAAAGGCGCGGATTTCCTTGATGCCGGCGCCCACCCGCAGGCGGTGTTCGAGGCAGCGACCTTCCGCAGGACCGGCGACACCCGCTTCGAGGTCGAGGGCACGCTCAGCCTGCACGGCGAAACGAGGCCCGTCATCCTGCCCTTCGACCTCGTCATCGACGGCCCGACCGCAACGATGACCGGCCGCACCACCCTGAACCGGATCGATTTCGGCGTCGGCGCCAAGGGCTTTGCCGACGAGGGCTCGGTGAAGTTCGCCGTGGAGGTCGTGACCGAAGTGGTCGCGACGCGGGCGGAAGGCGATGGCTAATCAGAATCGGGCGAACGAACGGGCCGGTTTCAGCCGGAATCCGCGACTGAAGGCTGGCGGCAGTCCAGATGGTCTCTCGGATCGATGAGACGCTGGCGTGAAAAGTCCGCGTCCGGCAGACAGCAG
>NZ_MCRJ01000062.1 GCF_001720135.1 Methylobrevis pamukkalensis | reverse complement strand
CCGCAGACGGCCACGCCGTCCGCCTCGTCGATGCCCTGCACGCGCCGGCCAGCGAACGGGTCCTGGCAGGCCTGAAGCGCCGCCATGGCCCGCGTCTCGACCTGCGCGTCGCCGACATGCGCGACCGCACAGCCATCGAGGCGGCCGTGGCCGGCGCGGGCGTCCTCCTTCACATCCTGGATGCCGATGAGGCCGGCGGCGATGACGACCCCGTCCAGCGCCACGTCCTGTGCGGCGGGCTCCTGAACCTGTTCGAGCTGCTGCGGCGCATGGCGGACACCCCGCTGGTGATGGCATCGGCGGACGATCCGGGAGATCGGGCCGTCACCTCCCGCTTCTCGCTTGTCGACATGGCCGACTCGCTCGCCCGGGAATACGCGGAGCGATATGGCTGCCGGATCGCCTTTTGCCGGTTGACGGCAGGTGCCGGGGCCCGGGAGCGGCCGGTGCGCCGGGCCGCATCGGCCCGCCCGGATCGGGATGAGGGCCGTGTCGATCTTGCCGAGGCTGTCGGCTGGGTCGAGGCGGCCCATGCCGACCTTGCGACCTCCCGCCCCGCTCGCAACGACGGCGATGATCGCGAAGCATGGCCGCGACCTGCCGCCGCGAGCGGCATGTCCTGAGCCGGCTCATCGAGCCGAATTCGGTGCTGCCGGTCTGGTGCTGGCGTCTTCGGAAAGGGAGCGCGCGTCGTCGAGCCGCGTCAGGTCTGCAGCGCCACGATCGCGATCACGACGGCCCCCACGCCCACGAGGATCGCAACGAAGACCGCGAGCTTCGTCCTCACGCGCCGCTTGGCGGAGGGCAGCAATTCCCCGTCGATCCGCCGCGACCGTTCATCGCTGACAGCGCTGCCGGGCGGCGTGTCGACCGGGTCGCGCCCCGGCTCCGCCCCGGCTTGGGGCCTGGCCGCTCCTGCCGCCTTGTCCACCGGATGGCCGGCCGCCTCGTCGTCGGTTCCGAGCGGCGCCGCCGCGGGATCGGCAAAGGGAACCTTGTCCTTCGTCTTGCCGCGTTCGATGTCGCCGTGCAGCCGGTCGTTCGTCGTCATGGGGGATGGATCCGTTTCGAGATGGGAGGTGTCGGCGGCGCCCATGCGCTCGGGCAGCGCCCCGGTCGCGGCTTCAGCCGGAAGCGCCGGGGGCAATGCCGCCGTCCAACCGGAAAGGCACACCGATGTTCCCGCGGAAACTCGGAGACGGTCTTCTCTTCGGAACAAACATCGGCGGCAGAGGTTCGAGGACAATCCCGGAACTGTTCCGGACAGGGGAGGCGCCGATGAAAGCCGTGAAATTCAGGCCCGTGGCCGACGAGGCCGGAGCATCCGCCACTGCGGCCGCACCGGAGGTGATCGAATTGCCGGCCGAACCCGCCAGTGCCGACCCGGTGCAGGCGCCCGGAAGCGAACCCGCCCCGCCGGATCCCTTCAACGAGGAGGGTGGGGCCGACCCGACGCTCCTCGAGGACACCCCCACCGCCGGCAAGGCCGCGGCGGAGCGACTGAGGTCCGGGTCGTCGTGATCGGCCGCCATCGAGCGGGCGTGGGACCGATCCAGCGAGAGAGCCTGAGACCAGCCGCGCCGGCTCAGCTGCGTGGCACGAAGGAGTGGTTGTCCTCGAGGGAGTATTCGACCGTCGTCTCGCCCATTTCCTGAAGCAGACGGGCGCGAGCGCGGTTGAGCCGGCTCTTCACGGTGCCGATGGCGCAGCCGCAGATCTCTGCGGCTTCCAGATAGCTGACGCCGATCACCCCGATCAGGACGACGATCTCGCGCTGCTCCGCCGGCAGGCGCTCGATGGCCTTGGAGATCTCCCGTCCGCGCGCGGACCAGTCCTGGGTCGCATCCACGACGGCGTTGCCCGCCACGCAGTCGGCCGACCCCGGCGCCTCGCGCATCGCAATCCGGATCTTCGTGTTGAAGGTATTGCGCATGATCGTGAACAGCCAGGACTTCATGTTGGTGCCGGGCCTGAACTGATGGGAGGCGGCGATGGCCTTCATCAGCGTTTCCTGGACAAGATCGTCCGCGTCCTCCGAATTTCGATGAAAATGGCGCGCGAAGGCGCGCAACGCCGGGATGAGGTCGACGATATTGACCTCCGGGGGCGCAACATTCTCCTGGCTTCGCTCCCGTGCTGACGACATCCAAGACCTCCTTCGCAAGACCGTCGTCGACCGGTCCTCGATCCGATCCTGGCTCCGAGCCTGCGACTGATGTGATGTTTGACTGTTAATTCATCAGTCGCGCTCCTGTTCCTTCCGGAGGGAAAAACTCCTCCGGCCTCCGGTCGGCCCTGCATCGACAGAGGCCTGCACCCCTGCGCTGCGTCGCAGCCCCCCGAGAAGAAGCGGAACATTCTCGCTGTTCCCCGGTTCGGCTCCCGATTTCCACCTTGTCATCCGGAGCTTCGTGACGCCCATTTCGTCCTGCTCCCCTTCCGGCGCCCCGCTGCGGCCGCGCGATGTCCCCCGCCGGCTGCCCTGCCGGCCGTGTCGGATCGCCGGCACCGCGCGGAAATTCATAAGATGACCGCCCCCGAGACGGAGATGCGCGCCCTCGCCGTCGCGTCGGTGGCCGGCCCGCGCCCGGTCCTCGTCACGGGCGGGTGCGGCTTCATCGGCTGCAATCTCGCCGACAGTTATCTTGGCGATGGCGAGGAGGTGATCATCCTCGACAACCTCAGCCGCCCGGGGGTCGAGACCAATCTTGCCTGGCTGCGCGGACGCCACGGCGACCGGGTGCGGCATGTTCACGCCGACCTGCGGGACGAGGGTGCCGTCGCCAGGGCCGTGGGCGAGTCCCGGGCCGTGTTCCATCTTGCCGCCCAGACGGCGGTGACGACCAGCCTCGAGGATCCGGTCGCGGATTTCGACGTCAATGCGCGCGGCACCCTGAACGTGCTGGAAGCCGCGCGGCGCTCGGGTCGGCCGCTGCCGGTGATCCTTGCCAGCACCAACAAGATCTATGGCGCCCTCGAGTCCCTCGATCTGCGAGAGGAGGCGGATCGCCACGTGCCGGTCGACGCCGAAGTTCGCCGCTTCGGTCTGTCCGAGGCGGCGGCGTTCGACTGCTGCACCCCCTACGGCTGTTCCAAGGGCTCGCCGATCGCTATGTCCTCGACTACGCCAAATCCTTCGGCCTTCCGACCGCCGTGTTGCGGATGAGCTGCGTCTACGGTCCGCGCCAGTTCGGCACCGAGGACCAGGGCTGGGTGGCCCATTTCCTGATCCGGACGCTCGCCGGAGAGCCGATCACCGTCTATGGCGACGGCAAGCAGGTCCGCGACATCCTGCATGTGCGCGACGCGGTCGCCGCCTATCGGCATGTCCTCGACGCATCGACCGGCACGCCGGCATGGTGTTCAACCTCGGCGGCGGGCCCGCCAATGCCGTCAGCCTCCGCAATGTCCTCGACGAGATCGAGGTGATCACCGGTCGCCGGGTTCCCGTGACACTGGAGACGCCCCGGACCGGGGACCAGCTCTACTACGTCACCGACACGCGCCGGCTCGAAGGACGGTTCGGCTGGCAGGCGAGTGTCGGCTGGCGCGACGGCCTGCGCGATCTCGCCGGCTGGCTCCGTGACGCCGCCGCGGGCCGGGAGCCCCTGCCGGTGCGGAGGGTCTCGGCATGAGCATCGACCTTGCCCCCGCTGCGGCGGGCCGCGGCCTGCCCGTACCCGGCGACACTGTGGCCGCCCTGACCGGCACCGCGCCTGCAGGCGCGGCCGGCCTGCGGCTCCTGATGACGGTCGATGCGGTCGCGGGGTCTGGCGCTATGCGATGACCCTTGCCGAGATGCTCCGCGACCGCGGCGGCTCGATCGTCTTTGCCGGCTTCGGACCGCGGCCGACGGCGGGCCAGAGGGCAGAGGCCGAACGGATCGGCACCCTGCACTGGCTTGACGGCGGCCTCGACTGGCTTGTGGCCGACGAAGCCGAGCTTGATGCCGTCGGCCCCGTTCTGGACGACCTCGCGGATCGCGAAGCCGTCGATGTCCTGCATCTCAACCTCCCGAGCCAGGCCGCAAGGCTGAAGACCGCCCGTCCGGTCGTGGTCGTCACCCATTCCTGCGTTCCCACCTGGTGGGCAACCGTGCGCGAGGGACCGCTCCCGGAGGCCTGGATCTGGCAGATGCGACGCAACGCGGAGGGCTTTGCCCGGGCGGATGCGATCATCGCCCCCAGCAACAGCCATGCGGAGCTGACGGAGGCCTGCTACGGCCCGCAGCCGAAGCTGACGGTGGTGCCGAACGGGGTCCGCTCGGTGCCCCGCGGCGACCTCAAGGAGGACTTCGTGTTCGGCGCGGCGCGCTGGTGGGACGAGGGCAAGAACCTCCAGGTCATCGACCGCGCGGCGGCCCGGCTGAAGTGGGAGACCCGCCTTGCCGGCGAGACGGCGGGTCCCCACGGCGGACAGGTCACGATCGAACACGCGCGCGGCCTCGGGCCCCTCCCCCACACCGAGGTGCTCGATCTTGCCCAGCGCGCCGCCATTGCGGTGTCGCCGTCGATCTACGAGCCCTTCGGCCTTGTCGCGCTCGAATGCGCGCGCGCCTGCACGCCGCTCGTCCTCGCCGACATTCCCACCTACCGCGAGCTCTGGGGCGGAGCTGCCCTGTTCTTCGCCCCGCACGACGCCAGCGAGCTCGCCCGGGTGATCGGGCGCCTGATCGGCGATCCGGCCCTGCGCGAGGAAATGGGCGCCTGCGCCAACGCCCGCTCGCGATCGTTCAGCCTGCAGGCGCAGGCCGACGCCATGGCTGCGGTCCATGCCCGGATCGCCGGCCCGGCGGCCCGCCTCCCGACACCGGAGTCCTGACATGCGCTTCCTGTTCTACACGCATTCGCTGGTGTCCGACTGGAACCACGGCAATGCGCATTTCCTGCGTGGCGTCATGCGCGCGCTGCTAGCGGCCGGCCACGAGGCCGAGGCACTCGAACCCCTCGGCGGCTGGAGCCGGAGCCATCTCCTGGCCGGTGAGGGCCCCTCCGCCCTTGCCCGCTTTTCCCTCGACTTTCCCGATCTCGTCTCCCGCACCTATGACGCCGATTTCGATCACGAGGCGGCGCTCGACGAGGCGGATGTGGTGGTGGTCCACGAATGGACCGATCCCGCGCTGGTCGCCCGTCTCGGACGCCACCGGCGGCGCGGCGGCGACTTCCTGCTCGTGTTCCACGACACCCACCATCGCGCCGTCTCGGCCGAGCCCGAGATCGCCGGCCTCGTCCTCGACAACTACGATCTGGTGCTGGCCTTCGGCGAGGCGCTGACCGACCGCTATCGCCGCGCCGGCTGGGGCCGGCAGGTGGCGACCTGGCACGAGGCCGCCGACATCCGCCTGTTCCGGCCGATGCCGGAGGTGACGCGCGACGGCGATCTCGTCTGGATCGGCAACTGGGGCGACGGCGAACGGTCGGACGAGATCTTCGACTATCTGATCGCCCCGGCCCGCCGCCTCGGCCTTGCGGCGACCGTGCACGGCGTGCGCTATCCCGCACCCGCGCTGGAGGCGCTTCATGCCGCCGGCATCCGCTACGAGGGCTGGGTCGCCAACGCCGACGTGCCCGCCGCCTTCGCGCGCCACCGCGTCACCGTGCACATTCCGCGGCGTCCCTATGTCGAGGCGCTGCCCGGCATTCCGACGATCCGGATGTTCGAGGCGCTGGCCTGCGGCATTCCGCTGATTTCCGCGCCCTGGGACGACGCCGAGGGCCTGTTCCGGCCGGGCGAGGACTTCCTGTTCGCCCGCAGCGGCGCCGAGATGACCGACCGTCTCCGCGATGTGCTGACCGATGCCGCGCTGGCCGCCGAGCTTGCCGCGCGCGGTCTTGCGACGATCCGGGCGCGGCACACCTGCGACCACCGCGCCGCCGAACTGCTGGCGATGATCGAGGCGCAGGGGCGCCTCCCCGCCCCCCGTGCGGACGCCGAAATCAGGAAGGTCGCGTCATGAAGATCGCCTTCTACGGATCCAGCCTGCTGTCCTCCTACTGGAACGGGGCTGCCACCTACTATCGGGGTCTGCTGTCGGCGCTGGCGCGCCATGGCCACGACATCACCTTCTTCGAACCCGACGTGCACGACCGCTCGGCCCATCGCGACATCGGGATGCCGGACTGGTGCCGGGTGATCGTCTACGAGGGGACGCCCGAGGCGATGCGGGCGGCGGCGGCGCAAGCTGCCGAGGCCGACGTCGTGGTCAAGGCGAGCGGCGTCGGCTTCGAGGATGACGCCCTCCTGGCCGCGGTGCTGCAGGCGGCCCGGGGCGACGCCGTCACGGTCTTCTGGGACGTGGACGCGCCCGCAACCCTGGCGGAGATGCGCGAGGCGCCCGACCATCCGCTCCGCCGGTCGCTGCCGGATCTCGACCTCGTCCTGACCTATGGCGGCGGCGACCCGGTGGTCTCGGCCTACCGGTCGCTCGGTGCCCGCGCCTGCCAACCGATCTACAACGCCCACGATCCGCAGACGCATCATCCCGTCGCCGCCGATCCGCGCTTTGCCGCCGATCTCGCCTTTCTCGGCAATCGTCTGCCCGACCGCGAGCACCGGGTCGACGCCTTCTTCCTTGCTGCCGCGCGGGCCCTGCCGGCGCGCCGTTTCCTGATCGGCGGCGCCGGCTGGCACGACAAGGCGATGCCCGCCAACGTCCGCTCGCTCGGCCATGTCGCCACCGCCGACCACAACGTCTTCAACGCCAGCCCCACGGCGGTGCTCAACATCAGCCGCGCGTCGATGGCGACGACGGGATTTTCCCCGGCGACCCGGGTGTTCGAGGTGGCCGGCGCCGGCGGCTGCCTGATCTCGGACGTCTGGCCGGGCATCGAATGCTTCTTTGCCCCGGGCGAGGAGATCCTCATCGCCCGCGACGGCCTCGATGTCGCCGAGGCCGTCGAGGCGCTGACGCCGGACCGCGCCGCCGAGATCGGCCGGCGCGCCCGCCAGCGCGCGCTTGCCGACCACACCTACGACCGCCGCGCCGTGGAGGTCGACCGCATCCTGCGCGACACCCGGCGCGCCCGATCCCGCGAGGCCGCCGAATGAGCGAACCCCTGTCCATCGTCATCCTGGGCCTGTCCCTGTCGTCCGCCTGGGGCAACGGCCATGCCACCACCTACCGCGCGCTGGTGGCCGGGCTCGCCGCCGACGGTCACCGCGTGCTGTTCCTCGAGCGCGACGTGCCCTGGTACGCGGCGCATCGCGACTTCACGTCCAGCGACGACTGCCGGCTGGCCTTCTACGACGGCCTCGACGACCTGCGCCGCTTCCTGCCGGAGATCCGGTCGGCCAACGCCGTGATCGTCGGCTCCTACGTGCCGGAGGGACGCGAGGTGATCGACCTTGTCCTAGGCGCGCGGCCGGCACTGGCCTGCTTCTACGACATCGACACGCCGGTAACCCTCGCCGGGCTTGACGCCGGCGAGACGGAATTCCTCGCCCCGGCGCAGATCCCGCCCCTCGACCTCTACTTCTCCTTTGCCGGCGGCCGCAGCCTGCGCCGGCTCGAGGAAGATTTCGGGGCGCGCCGCGCATTGGCGCTCTACTGCTCGGTCGATCCGGCCCGCTACGCGTCGACCGGCGAGGCGCCCGTCTGGGACCTCGGCTATCTCGGCACCTACAGCCCCGACCGCCAGCCCAAGCTTGAAGAGCTCATGTTCGAGCCGGCCCGCCGCTGTCCGCAGATGCGCTTCATCGTGGCCGGCGCGCGCTATCCCGAAACGACCGACTGGCCGGCGAATGTCGCGCATGTGGAGCACCTTGCCCCGGAGGCGCATCCATCTTTCTACAGCCGCCAGCGCTTCACCCTCAATCTCACCCGCGCCGACATGGTGGCCTCGGGCTACGCCCCCAGCGTGCGGCTGTTCGAGGCCGCGGCCTGCGGCACGCCGGTGATCAGCGACCGCTGGGACGGCCTCGACACCCTGCTCCCGGAGGACGCGATCTTCACCGCCGCGTCGGCGGACGAGGTGGTCGCCGTGCTGTCCGAAGTCACCGAGGCGCGGCGCCGTGCCGTTGCCGACGCGGCGCGGACGCGCATCCTCGCCGGCCATACCGGGACGGCACGGGCGCGCGAACTCGTGACCCATCTCAGGGCGGCGATGCCGGCCGGAACCGCGCTCCGCGCCGCGCGCGCCTGAGCTTGTCCCTTCACGCGAGAGCGACTGCCATGACGATCAAATCCTTTCGCAGGCCGGACGAGGCCACCGCGCGTCGCGCCACGACGGCCCGGCGAATCGACGAGCTCGGCCCGTGGTTCCACAACCTGCGGATCGACGGGATCGCCACGGCGCCCGACCATTTCCTCGGCGACTACCCGGCCTGCAAGTGGGCCGGCTTTTCGCAGGTGATCCCGGAGGATCTGGCCGGCTGTTCCGTGCTGGACATCGGCTGCAACGCCGGCTTCTACGCGATCGAGATGAAGCGGCGCGGGGCCGGCCGTGTCCTCGCCATCGATTCCGACCCGCACTACCTGGCGCAGGCGCGCTTTGCCGCCGAACGGGCGAGGGCCGACATCGAACTGCGGCAGATGTCGGTCTACGACGTCGGCCGGATCGGCGAGCGCTTCGACCTCGTGCTGTTCATGGGCGTCTTCTACCACCTGCGCCATCCCCTCCTCGCCCTCGACCTGATCCGCGAGCATGTCGCCGGCGATCGCCTGCTGTTCCAGAGCCTGCAACGGGGCTCGGGTGAGGTGTCGGCACTGGCAGACGACCATTCCTTCCACGACTGGGACGTCTTCGACGCGGCGGACTATCCGAAGCTGTTCTTCGTCGAGGAGCGCTACAGCGGCGATCCGACCAACTGGTTCATCCCGAACCGCGCGGCGGTGGAGTCGATGCTGCGCAGCGCCGGCTTCCGGATCGAGGCGCATCCCGAGCGGGAGGTCTACCTCTGCCGCCTCGCCGAGCGCCACTACGCCGCCGAGCCGCCGCCGGTCTGATCGCCGGCGACGGACATGGCAGCCGTTGCGAACCTCACATCGGGCGGCTCTGCGTCCGGATCCGCAGGTTGTTCTGGATGTGGCCGACGCCAAGCACGCTCTCGATGCAGTCTTCGGCGCGCCGTTTCTCCCAGCGGTCCGACACCTCCCCGGCGAGAGTCACTTCGCCGCTGCTGATCGTCACCTCGATGTCCGAGGCATCGAGAGACGGATCGGCCGCAAGGCGTTCGTTGACCTCCTCCTCGATGCGGGCGTCGGAGCGGACATAGCCGCGCGGACCTTTGCCGCGGTGCTCGTCCGACCGGCGCCGCCGCTCGGCCTCCTCGTCGCCGAACCAGGACGAGACCTCGTCCGAGGCGCGGTCGAAGACGCCGCGCTCGCCCCCGGGGGCGCCGGGGCGGCCGCGCCCGGGGCGCGGAGCGCGTCCGGCGTCGTCCCCCGGGAAATACCCCTGCGCCGCGAAGACGGGGCTGGGGCCGATCGGGGCGTGATACGGCTCGTCGTGAGGGCGGCGCCGGTCGGGGTCCGCAAAGCGCATGTCGGGATAGTCGGCGGGGCGTTCGGCATGATAGCCCGCCCGGTGCTCCCAGGACCCCCCATATTCGCGCATGTCGCGGTCGTCCTCGTGCTGGCGGTCCCAGGACCGGCCGACACGCGGATCGTCGCGGCCACGGTCGCGATCGTCCAGCCGCGGCTCCTGCCCGCTGCGGGGCTCCTGCCAGTGGTTTCTGCGGTTTGCCATGGAGCGTCCTCCGATAGGGTCTGCCGCCAGCCCTCCGGTGATGTCCCAGGGCTGATCGGGCCGACCGAACCGATACGGTCCTGCGAAGTTCCCGGGCGCCGCGGTTTCGTCGTCACTGTTCCCAGGGGACGATGCTGATGTCGCCCCCGACCTCGATGATCGCGAATTTCACCTGGTCCAGCCGCTCCAGTCCCTGCTGTTCGCGCGCCGCTTCCAGAATGTCGTCGACGCCGACGCGGGCCTTGCGGATCGCCGACCAGTTGGGCTGGCCGCGGCTGACCAGCACCGTGGGGACGCCGTCGATCCAGGCGGCTGCACGCGGCGAGCGCGCCTTCACCTGCGAGAACAGGACATCGATCACGAGCAGGGACAGGATCAGCACGAAGGAATTGGTGATCGAGAAATCGTCACCCAGCAGGGCCTGCTGCGTCGTTTCGGCGATGATCAGCACGAGCACGAAGTCGAAGGTGGTCATCTCCGACATGGCGCGCCGGCCCGACAGGCGGATGACCAGCAGCAGGAACAGGTAGACGGCAAAGCCGCGCAGCACGGTTTCCATGATGACTCTCCGACCTCGTCGGCCTTGCGGACGGCAGGTTCAGGGCAGGACCAGCACCGAGGGCCGCAGCGGCGGCGACCCGTCGAGGCGCAGGGCGAAGGACGAAAGGCCGGGATGGCGCGGGCGGATGTCGAGCACGGCACGCGTCGCCTCCCCATCCGCCGCGGCAAATTCGAGAACGAGGCCCTCTGCCGTCATCCGCTGCCGCTCGGGCTGCGGCAGGATCTGCTCGATCGTGAAATCCTCGTCAAAACCGCCGGAGAGAAGGAGGCGGCGAACCTCGCCGCCGCCGGCAAAGCGGATCGCGAGGGTGTCGGAGGTCTGCCAGCGTGCCACCCGGGGGTACTCGACCCGGCCTTCGCCCGCCGACATCTCTCCGCGGGACAAGGGCCCGCCTGCGCCGGTCAAGCCGGCGAGCGCACCGAGAATGATCAGGACGAACAGGACCCAGGCCGTCCGCTCGGCGATCCAGAATCGTTTCTGGAAGGCGGGATCGTCCTGAAGCTGGAGGCCGTCGTCACGGACCGGGGGCACCGCGCCTGCGTCTCTCATCGGGGAATGTCCTGGCGGGCGTGTCCTGGTGAGGCCTGCTGGCGGGAAAAACGGCGCGGAGCCGCGGATTGTTCCCCGCTCCGGGCAACCGGAACAATCCGGCTGCCGCCCTGTTCGATCGTTGTCGTCCGCCCGGCGCGGGACCGCGACGGCGCCCCGAGACGGGGCCCTGAAATGTGGCACCGCCATCGCCGACAGCCGGCCGGGTGCTGAAGGACAGGCAAAATGCCTGCGAACAGGGAGATCCTCATGAAAAAAGCACTTCTCGCGCTTGCCACCCTCGCATTGCTGCCGGCGCCCGCGGCCGCCGCGCCCGGCGACAGCCTTCGGGCCGAGCTTCAGGGAGAGGGCATCAGCGGCACGGTCACGCTGACCGAGACCGGTTCGGGCGCCATTCACGTGATGGTGGAGGCGCAGGGCGTGCCGGAGGGCGCCCACGGGATCCACGTGCATGAGACGGGCCTCTGCGAGGCGGCCGACGGGTTCAAGTCCGCCGGCGGCCATCTTGCGCGCGGGCTCGAGCACGGCGTGATGAGCCAGGAAGGCCCCCATCCGGGCGATCTGCCCAACGTGCACGCCCAGGCCGACGGGATCGTCAAGGCCGAATTCGTGACCCGCGGCTTCACGCTGGGCAACGAGGACGCGGCCCGGATCAAGGACGACGACGGCTCGGCGATCGTCCTGCATTCCGGTCCGGACGACTACACCTCGCAGCCGGCCGGCGCGTCCGGCGACCGCATCGCCTGCGGCGTGCTCGACGCCGGCCAGAATGCCGCAGCCGGCCAGCAGCCGTAAGTCAGCGGCCGTAGATCCGGTCGAGCACCCGGGACACATCGAACAGCCGATCGGCGCGCGGATCGTAGCGCCGGTCGGCGCCCAGACGTCGCGCCCAGTCCACCACCGCCCGGCCCCCCCAGGGGTCGGGCGGTGACGCGAGGACCTCCCGCGACGTGCCGCGATAGGCTTCCGCCGCGAAATCGTAGAAGGACCCGTCGACATTGCGCAGGGCCGCGCCGCCGTGGCTGCCGTGGAAGACCGCGGCGATCTCGGCGTCGCGGCCGGCGTGAAGGTTCCAGGAACAGGACAGGCGCACCACCGCTCCGCCGGAAAGGCGCAGGGTGGCGACGGCAAAGTCCTCCACCACATCCGGATCGGGTCCGAGACGCCGGCCTCCGGCAAAGAGGTCGGACGACACCGCCTCCACCTCCGGAAAGTCCAGCATCCACAGGGCGAGGTCGACCAGATGCACCCCGAGGTCCATCACGCAGCCGCCGCCCGACAGGGCGACGTCGCGGAACCACGGCTTGTCCGGGCCGTAGGCGTTGTGGAAGACGAGGTCCGCCGCGTGGATCTCGCCAAGGGCGCCCTTCTCCGCCAGCGCCTTGATCCGCGCGGTGCCCTCGGCGAAGCGGTAGCAGAAGTCGACGGCGAGCAGGCGGTCCGCCGCCCGCGCGGCCGACAGCACCGCCGCGACTTCGGACCCGGTCCGGCCGAGCGGCTTCTGGCAGAACACCGCAAGCCCGCGCCGCAGCGCCAGCTCGGCCTGCCGGGCATGAAGGGCGCTCGGCGTCGCGATCACGATGCCGTCGAGATCGAGGTCAAGCATGGCATTGAGGTCCGGGACCGTCACGGCGGCGGGCGCGAGGGCACGGGCCGCGTCCAGCATCTCCGG
Source organism: Methylobrevis pamukkalensis (assembly GCF_001720135.1). Lineage (GTDB taxonomy): Bacteria > Pseudomonadota > Alphaproteobacteria > Rhizobiales > Pleomorphomonadaceae > Methylobrevis > Methylobrevis pamukkalensis. The sequence goes on along the minus strand of NZ_MCRJ01000062.1, from coordinate 13,262 downwards.
CGACGGATCGGCGATCGCCATCGCCTCGCCGGCCTCCGTCTCCAGCACGGACGCGAGCCGGTGGCGGCCGATCCAGCCGACGCCGAGGAACCCGAGGCGGGGCAGGTGCAGGCCGGCGCCAGCGACCAAGTTGCGCTCGGCCTTCATGACAGGTCCACCCAGGCCTTGAGGAAGCCGTCCGGCCGGTCCCGGGTCGCGTCGAGAGCATCGCCGAGCCCGTCCAGCCGGTAACGGTGGGTCAGGAGCGCGTCGAAGGGCAGCCGGCCCTCGGCGGCGGCGGCCACCGCGGCGCGGATGCCGTCGATGTAGACGGCGGGATCGCGCTCGTGGGCGTTGATCACGTCGATGCCGCGCCAGTTCCAGAGCTGCATGTCGATCTGGCGGGGGCCGTCCTGATGATAGCCGGCAATCACCAGCCGGCCGCGCTCGGCGGTGAGCGCGCCGGCAAGATCGAGCGGCGCCTGCTTGCCGGTCGCCTCGATGACCCGCGCGCAGCCACGCCCCTCGGTCAGATCCATGACACGGGCGACGACGTCCTCTTCACCGATCCGCAGCGTTTCCACCGCGCCCATGCGGCGGGCGAGATCGAGCGCGAAGGGCCGGCGGGAGACGGCGATCACATGCGCGCCGGCGTCGGTGGCAAGCCGCGTCAGCAGCGCGCCGAGAAAGCCGATGCCGACGATGGCGACGTGATGCCCCGCGCGGATGTCGCTGCGGGCAAGGATGTTCATGGTGCAGCCGAGCGGCTCGCCTGGAAAGGGCCGGTCGCCGAGTTCGCGCGGCAGGCGCACCACCTGGGCCTCCGGCCCCACGTCCCATTCGGCATAGCTGTGCTGGAACAGCGTGGCGACCCGGTCGCCTTCCGCCACGCTTGTCACGTCGCGGCCGACCGCCGCGACGACGCCCCAGCCCTCGTGGCCGAGGCCGCCCGGCTCCGTCGGAAACGACATCCACGGCGGCCCGGACCAGGGTCCGAGATTGGAGGCGCAGACGCCGCAGCCGCGCATCCGGACCAGCACTTCGCCCGCGCGCGGGACCGGGTGCGGCACGCGGGCGACCTCCATCCGGCCCGGGCCGGTGAGAACCGCGGCCTGCATGACGGATGTCGCCTCGGTGCCGATCCCGGTCGGTGCGGATCGCGTCGGACCTTCCCCGACCGTGTCTCTGGCATCCGGATCCAGTTTCATCATCGCGTTCACCTCGCAAGGACGTGGGGCAAAGGCACGGAAACGTGCCGTTTGCGGCCGATCGTCCATCTTCATCATCTTCCCGAAAACACCGGCCGAACCTTCCCGCCCGCCGAATGTTCCGAGCCATTGCCCGGGAGGGATGCCGGGTGGCGGATGCGCGGGGCGCCGGAACAACGCGGGCGCGCGGTCGTTCGGGGCGCGCCACCCACATGAGAAGGAGCGCGTCATGAGCAACGATCCGAAATCCGCGCAGGGGCTGGGCGAGAGCGATCTGGCCCAGGACCGGATGGGAACCAATCGGCTGGAGGCCAACGACCAGAACCGGGTCCGCAACCAGCGGCACACGATGCCCGAAGAAAAGCGGGAGACCGAAGGGGTCGTGGAAAGTTTCGAGACGCTCGAGGACCGGGAACAGCAGAAAGCCGACAACCGGACCCGCTCGTCCTGAGAGCGGACCCGGCGACGGGTGTCGGCCGGACCTGAGGATCTCACACCGGCCCGGTGACGACGGGCCCCTGCCGGCAACCATCAGCCGGCAGGGGCCATGGACTTCTCACTTCTTCTCCGGGTCATGCGTGTGGTGGCGATCCTTCTCGCCGCCGCCGCCGGACACCTTGCTGCGCGAACGCTGTCCGTCATCGCCCGGCGGCTTCTCGATCTCGAGGGGCGCCCTGGCGTTTTCATGGGATGCGCCGGGTCCGCCCTGGCGGATCGTGTTCGGACTCTTCTTCGACGTGGTCATCGTCACCGATCCTGCTGATAACCCTGATGGGTGGTATTGATCCGGGAATTGCCCTGCTGACCTTGCTGGTCGGGGTCAGGCGCGCCCTGCGCCGCCGCCTTCGTGTCGTCCGCCTTCGGCGCCGGGTCTTCACCGGTCCCCTTCGGGCTCCGGTTCTCGGGAGGGACGGGAGGCATCTTCGAGGACATCGGCGTTTCCTTTCCACGCGAGAGGGTCACGAGATCGGTTCCGAACCGGCGCAGCGCGAGGATGTTCCGGCCCGCGCCGCAGGCTCGCCTAGTCGCGCTCCACGAACTTGTTGAAGCGGCTGAGGCTGCGTCCTCCGTCCTGTCCTGATGCAGGAAGGCGAGCTGGCTGTCCTCGAAGATCTCGAAGAATTCGCTCCATTCGATCGCGGTCAGTTCCTCTTCAGGCTCGCCGAAGTCGATCCGGAGGATCCCGCCCGTCCCGCCGGTGTCGACCTTTGCCGGATGGCCGTTGCGCTGTTCGGTCCACGTGCGGATCGCGTCGTGGTCGGTGGTCGTGGTGGCGCTCGCCATGATGAATCCTCCTTGCTGGACATCGGACCGCCCGAACCTGCAGACCGCCCGCCGGTTCCATCGCGGCCTCCGCGACGAGGGGCGCAGCGACAGGAGCAGCAGCAGGAGCAGCAGGAGCGGCCGCAGGAACAAATGGCCGCCGCTTCGGTTCGGCGGCCGAAGGATCTTCCTCTTCGGCCGATGACGCAGCCGTCTCTCCGGACATGTCGGCAGTCCTCTGCCCGTCCGAAGCGACCGGGCGGAAAGATCCTTGCGCGAAGGGATGCCGCACGGCACCCGGTGCACGACAGGAGTGGCCTCATGAATTCTTCAGGGAGCGGACGCCTCGCAACGAGGGCAAGATTCAAGACGACGCTGGTGGCCGGGGGCGCGGGCTTTCTCGGCTCGCATCTGTGCGATCTGCTGCTTGCGCGCGGACATGCGGTCATCTGCGTCGACAGTTTCCTCACCGGCTCCCGGGCCAACATCGCGCCGCTAGCCAACCATCCGCGGTTCAGGCTGATCGAGACGGACATCTGCGACATCGCCGAGGTCGAGGAGCCGATCGACCAGGTCTACAACCTCGCCTGCGCGGCCTCGCCGCCGCGCTACCAGGCCGATCCCGTGCACACGATGATGACGAGCGTGGCCGGCACGCGAAACCTGCTCCGGATCGCGGCGGCGCACGGCGCCGCGTTCCTCCAGGCCTCGACCTCGGAGGTCTATGGCGATCCGGCCTCGCATCCCCAGCAGGAGGACTATCGCGGCCACGTCAACTGCGTCGGCCCGCGCGCCTGCTACGACGAGGGCAAGCGCGCGGCCGAGGCGCTGTGTTTCGACTTCCTGCGCCACGACTGGGCGGATGTCCGCGTGGCGCGGATCTTCAACACCTATGGCCCGCGCATGCAGCCGGACGACGGCCGCATCGTCTCGACCCTGATCCGGCAGGCGCTCGCGGGCGAGCCGCTCACCATCAACGGGACCGGCGAGCAGACCCGGTCCTTCTGCTACGTGTCCGACCTCCTGGACGGGCTCGTCGCGCTGATGGAGGTCGATCCCAATCCGCGCACGCCGGTCAATCTCGGCAATCCGGGGGAATTCACGATCAACGAACTGGCGGAGCTCATCACCCGTCACCTGAAGTCGCGCGTGGCCATGGTCCATCAGCCGCTTCCGGAGGATGATCCGCAGATGCGTCAGCCGGACATTGCCAAGGCCCGGACCCTGCTCGGCTGGGAGCCCCGGGTGCCGCTGCGGGAAGGACTGGCCAGAACCATCGACTGGTTCCTCACGCTCCGGCCGGAGATCGTTCGCAAGGCCGAAGCTGCGGAATGACTGCCGGCAAGGCACCGCCTGTCACGGCGGCGCCGCGCGGGCGCCGCCGAAACCTGTGGCCTGCTGCCGCGCAAGGCCTCCGGCTCAGCGCCGGATGACATCGGGGCGGGTCAGTCCTTCCAGGATGCCCCGCGGCCCGGCCGCGGCGTGGCGGCCGCTTTCGTCCTCGACCACGTGATAGAGCTTGTCGTCCCGGAACGCGCTGGCAAAGCGGGTGGACACCCCGTCGCCGGGTTTTGCCGGCGTTTCGAGAAAGTCCGTCTCGCCTTCGCTCGCGACGATGCGGGCATCGGCCGCGGAATCGGCCCTGACGATGACCACCCCGTGGGAGGGCGCGCGCGTCCAGCCGGGATCGTCTGCCTCCGCGCGGGGTTCAAGTCGAAAGATCGTCCTGTGCATGTGGGGTCTCCCGTGCGGATGCCGCGCCCGGCCGCCCCAGCGACGGGCCTCCGCGTCACGAAGGCCGAACCTGTGGAAGGCGCCGGCGGCCGGCCATTGCGGCCTCGCAACCTCCGGGCTGCGGCATCACCGGCCAAACCCTGCGCAGCGCAGGAAGTTCCAGAGGAAGGACGACGCGGAACGCGGCAGGCAGGCCCCGGTCAGACGCATCGCGAAGAAAGGATCAGGAGCACCACGGGAAGATATCGGATCCGCGCGCCGTGGAGCCGCCTTTCATGTTCCGGACCCATCATGATCCGTCACGGCGCGTCGGCGTTCGCGCAGGGCATCCTGGAGCTTCTTCGCCAGATCAAGCAGGGCGTCAGGGACTTCCTCCTTCTCGATCTGCTCCATGAGGTCGGACATGTCCGACTTGAGCCGCTCGTCTTTCCAGGGTGCGTTCGATGTCATGACCCGGTTCCTGTGGCGCCTGCGCCCCGGCGATTGATTCTGCCGGCCGCATAACGGCTTAACATTTGTTTGTTCCCTGGAGCCATACGCCGTGTGCGGCGGGGTGGATCACACGCGGTACCCCTCGGGCATTTCGTCGTGCCGGGTGTCGGCACTCCGTCGCCGATCGTCGTTCGGGCGGAGCAGCCTCAGGCGCGTCCCTCCGCGCGCGTCCAGGCCAGACATCCGGCGAGGACCGGCGTCGACGACACGACCAGGGCGCCGCGCGCGTACAGCGTGGCGAGGCCCGGCCATGACACGTCGCTGATCGCCCAGACGGAGCCGCCGCCCTCGGTCCATTTCAGCGTTGCCTGTGCCGCAGCCACGGCGTCCATCATCGCCGCAGGGGTCATGCCGGCGCGAAACACGACGAGGGTGTCGCCGCGGTCGCCCGCCCCGGGCGCGGCGCCGGCGGCAATCCCGGCCAGGAAGGTCAGGCCCGCGATGGCGGCGGCCACGCCGCGGCCGCGTCCACCGCCCCCGCGGGGCAGCCTCGCGGCGAGCAGCAGGGGCAGGAGGCCGAAGACGACGAGCCATCCGACATCCCAGACCAGCGGCATGTCGCTGTCCATCCGGATCCGGTGAAGGCCGAGCAGCCAGTGCGAGACGACGGCATCGAGGACGTGCCACGCACCGAAGCCGATCAGGCCGTTTCGCAGCACCTCGCCCGCGGAGGCCCCGCGCGCGTCGGACATCCATGCCGCCGCCAGCAGGCAGCCTCCGGCGATCGCGACGACATACATCAGGACGTGGAACAGGCCGTCGGCGAGGACCTGAAAGCGCAGATCGGAGCCGAGCGGCTCGTCCAGCCCCGACAGCAGATGGTGCCACTGCAGGATCTGGTGAAGAAGAATGCCGTCGAAGAACCCGCTCAGCGCGAAGCCGACCAACAACCACCCGACCCTGGTCTTCCAGTCGAGGGGGGAGACGGGCAGCAAGATACGCGCAGGCATCGGCATCTTCTTCCTGGGTCCGGGTCTCGAGTCGCTCGATCTGGGCGTCCGAACCGGAGCTGTCCGGAATTGTTCCTGCTGAACGTGAAGGCGCCGGAACATTGCCGCCGAGGTCAGGTTCGGCGGGATCACGAGGGCCCGGCCCGCGGTTTCGACCGCCGCCAGCACGGACCCGTCATGACCGACGTCGACAATCCGTCCCCGGCCGGGCGGCCTGTCTTCTTCTGCGAGAACCGCCATGCCGGACATTCCCCGGGACAGCGCCCCTGACGCCACGCTCGCGCTGCTGCGCGAGGGATATCTCTTCATCGGCCGCCGCTGCGACAGGCTCGGCAGCGACATCTTCGCGACACGGCTGATGCTGCGGCGGGTGATCTGCATGCGCGGCAAGGACGCGGCGCGCCTGTTCTACGGCAGCGGCGCCTTCACCCGGCGCAAGGCCATGCCGCCCACGACGTTCCGGCTGTTGCAGGACGTCGGCAGCGTCCAGACGCTCGAGGGTGACATCCACCGACATCGCAAGGCGATGTTCGTCCACCTGCTGATCGATCCCGTCGAGATCCAGCGCATCGTCCGCCTGTTCCGCGCGGAGATCGCACATGCGGTGACGGACTGGCGGCGGCGGCACGCCGTGCGGCTCATGGACGAACTGCCAGTCCTTCTTGCCCGGGCCGCCGTGGACTGGCTTGGCATCCCGCGCGCGCAGCTTGACCCCGACAGGCTTGCGCCGGAGCTTGTCCGCATGATCGAGAGCGCCGGCGGGTTCGGCCCCCGCACCTGGTCGGCCCTGCTGCGGCGGCGCCGGGTCGAAGGATGGCTGGCCGACCTCGTCCGGCTTGAACGCGCACAGGATCTCGTCGGCCATGGTGCCAGCCCCTTTGCCACGATCTGCCGCCACCGTGATCCGGCCGGCGTGCTCCTGTCCGAAGACGAGGCGGTGGTCGAGACGCTGAACCTGCTTCGGCCCCTCGTTGCCGTGGGACGGTTCATCGCCTTCGCCGTGGTCGAACTCGCGCGCCATCCGGACATCGCCGCCGGGTTGACGGTGCGGGGCGCGGCCGATCTCGCGGAGCGGTTCTGCGAGGAGGTCCGCCGCACCGCGCCGTTCTTTCCCTTCGTCGGCGGGGTGGCGCTGCGGCCCCTGACCTGGAACGGCTACGAGATCGGCCAGGGGGCGTGGGTTCTCCTCGATCTCTACGGCACCAACCATCATCCCGACCTGTTTCCCCGGCCCGAGCGGCTGGATATCGACCGGCGTCGAAGCTGGCGCGAACAGGGGTTCGACTTCATCCCCCAGGGGGGCGGCGACACGCGGACCGATCACCGCTGCCCGGGCGAGGCGTTCACGGTGGCGCTGATGGCCGAAGCCCTGCGCGTGCTCGCGTCCACGGGCGGGTGGACCCTGCCGCCCCAGGACCTCAGCGTGGACCTGTCGCGCGTTCCCGCCGCGCCCCGTTCCGGTGTCGTCCTCGATTTCGATCCGGCGCACGGCGCCTGATCCCGCAGCGCCGCGCACCACCCGGCGCGATTTCCCGCGTCAGGTGCAATTGCGGCCGGAACATCGGGACATCGCGCCGGTTCGGCGCCGGGACGGGACGCGGGGGCGTCGGGCCAGAAGGCGGCCGTCCCGCTTCCGCTCCCATCACGACTTTCGGAACATCCCCAAGGAGGATTCATGTTCTACACCGACAACAAGCTGCAGTTCCCCGTTCGCGTGGAACAGCCGGACCCGCGTTTCGCGCGCGCGCTCCAGCAGGCCATCGGCGGGGTCGAGGGCGAGATCCGCGTCGCCATGCAGTACATGTTCCAGGCGTGGGGCGCCCGCGGCGACCCCAAGTTCCGCGACATGCTGCTGAACACCGCCACGGAGGAACTCGGCCACATCGAGATGCTCGCGACCGCGGTCGCGCTCAACCTCGAGGGCGCGCCGCTCTCGCTCCAGGAACAGGCCTCGCAGGATCCGGTCGGCGGCGCCGTCCTCAACGGCATGTGCATGAAGCACCTGCTCTCGTCGGGTCTGTCCGCGATGCCCGTCGATTCCGACGGCATCCCCTTCGACATGTCGCACATCTACGCGAGCGGCAACATCGCTGCCGACATGACCGCCAACGTCACGGCCGAGTCGACCGGGCGGGTCCTCGCGGTGCGTCTCTACAACATGACCAACGACCCGGGCATGAAGGAGATGCTGCAGTATCTCATCGCCCGCGACACCATGCACCAGAACCAGTGGCTGGCCGCGCTCGAGGAACTCGGCGGTCCGAGCGGCGTCTTCCCCATCCCCAACAGCCATCCCCAGGAGGAGGAGAACCGGGAGTTCTCCTATGTCTTCCTCGGCTTCCAGCAGGATGGGAGCGAGCCGCCGCGCGGTCGCTGGTCGGAAGGGCAGTCGATCGACGGCAACGACAGCTTCTCGGCACGCCCGATGGAGCCGCTCGGGGAAGAGCCGACGCTCGGCCGGGCCCGTCCGAAGTCCGGCGCCCAGGCCGAACAGCTCTGAGGCCTGCGTTCCGCCCGACGTGTCGCCCGCCGGGCCGCCGGCGCGTCACGGGCTCGCGCATCACCCGGCCGGATCGACGTGATCCGGTCGGGCCACATGCCAGGAGGAAGACATGGACCGACGACTGTTTCTTGCCGCGCTCGGCGGTGGCCTCGCATCCGGCACCGGTGTGGCCGGCGCTGCGGCGCCCTCGCAGAGCATCGGCAGGCCGATCGAAAGCTACGTGACGAATGTGGCGGACATGAACGGCGGGTTGCCGCCGCCGTCCGCAGGGACGCCCCTGCGGCTGCGCCGGGCGGCAAACCGGGTCTACGACCCGCGCTCGGTGCTCATCGAGACGGCGGACGGCCGGCCCCTCGGCTATCTGCCCACCGCCCATGGCCGGGTGATCGAACCGCTTCTGGGGGCGGGCTTCGTCGTGGCCGGGCGGGTCGAGGCAAGCCGGCCCGGGCCTCGCCCCTCGGTCCGGATCTCGATCACCGTGACGGGCGACAACCGCGCCCATGGCTAGGCGTTCCCGCGCCGTCGGCCGCCGTCTCCCCGGGGGGATGGCGGCCGGCGGCGGACGGACATCGGGCGCGACGCGCAGGGGATGATGACCATGGCAACGCCCGCCGCTCCCGGAGCATCCGAGGGGCCAGCCTCCTTGCAGGACCTGCCGGAGGTCGTGATCGTCGGCGGCGGATTTGCCGGCCTCGAGGCGGCAAGGCAGCTCGGGCGCGCCGGTGTGCCGACGGTGCTCGTCGACCGCACCAACCATCATCTCTTCCAGCCGCTGCTCTATCAGGTCGCGACCGCCGCGCTCGCCGCGACGGACGTCGCCGAACCGATCCGCAAGATCCTGCGCCGCTACCCGTCGGTCGAGGTGATCTACGGCGACGTGACGCGGATCGACACGGTCGCACGCACGATCGGCCTGGCGGACGGGCGGCAGCGCGCCTACGGGCGCCTTGTCCTCGCCGCCGGCAGCAGGCCCTGGTACTTCGGCAACGAGGGATGGAGGGCGCATGCGCCCGGCCTGAAGACGGCCGAGGATGCGCGGCAGATCCGCTCACGGCTCCTGCTGAGTTTCGAGCAGGCGGAACAGGCCATGGATCCGGAGGAGCGGCAGCGGCTGATGACCTTCGTCGTCATCGGCGGCGGGCCCACCGGCGTGGAGCTTGCCGGCTCCATCGCCGAATTGTCCCGCTTCACGCTGGCCCGGGACTTCCGTCACATCGCCCCCGAGCAGGCCCGCGTCATCCTGGTGGAGGCGGGGCCGCGGCTGCTGCCGTCCTTTGCGGTGAGCCTCTCCGACTACACGAGATCCCGGCTCGAGCGCCTCGGCGTTGTGGTACGCACGAACGAGGCGGTGAAGGAGATAGGGCCGGCCGGGGTGAGGCTCGGCGACGAGACCATCCGCGCCGGTTTCACGCTCTGGGCGGCCGGCGTCCGGTCGAGCGATCTCGGCGGCTGTCTCGGCGTGCCGCTGGATCGCGCCGGCCGGGTCGGCGTCGCCCCCGATCTTTCGGTTCCGGGCCTTCCGGGCGTCTACGTGCTCGGCGACCTCGCCCATCTGGACGGGCCGGACGGAAAACCCCTGCCCGGCCTCGCCCAGGTCGCCGCGCAGCAGGGAACCCATCTCGGACGCCATCTTGCGCGTCATCTGCGCAAGGGCACGCCCCTCCCGCCCTTCGTCTACCGCAGCCGGGGCAACACGGCGATCATCGGCCGGCACGCGGCGGTCTACGAACTCGGCACCTGGCATGTGCGCGGCTGGCTCGCCTGGGTGGCCTGGGCCATCGCCCATGTCTACCTGCTCATCGGATTCGAGAAGCGCCTCAGCGTCGCGCTGAAATGGACGGCCCGCTACCTCTCGTATGAACGCGGCTCCCGCCTCATTTCCGGGACGGGCCTCCTGCCCGGCGCCGGTTCTCCCCCGGCCGCCGGACCCGTTGCGCCCGATCGCTCCCCGGTCGTGGCCCGGGATCACGCGCAAGACCGCTGATCACTCGTTCTGGAGCGAATGCGGCGGCTGCTGACCGGTGGTGTCCTCCGTCTCGGGCGTGCTCGCCGAGAGCATCCCGTAGCCAACGGCAAGCACGGCGAGAACAACGAGCGCGAGAATGATCGGCCGGGACGTCATGGATCTGTTTCCTGCTGGCATGAGGACTTTCCGAGGCAAACTGTCCGTCGGCCCGCATGTTCCCGCGGTCCCGCCGTTTCGGTGCAGGGGCCGGCGGCCGGCGGTTGCAGCGGTCGCGGTCTCGGACGGGCCACCTCATCGCGGGCGCACATGGCGATCACCTCCTCGGCGCCGGCAACCTCCACCTGCTCGGTGAAGCGGTCGAGATAGAGCTTCATCAGGGCATCGTGGGTCTCGTCGGAGGAGCTGCAGAGGGCGTTCGCGACCAGGATGACCCGGAATCCCCGGTCGATGGCGCCGAGCGCGGTCGCCAGCACGCAGACGTCAGTCTCGCCGCCGGTGATCACCAGCGTGTCGACGCCGCCGCCGGCCAGCGTCTCGTCGAGGCTGCGCTCCAGCCACGGCGAATAGACATGCTTGTCCACCACGGCCGCAGGCGGAACGAAGCGCTCCAGCGCCGGCACCAGCCGCAGCGCGTCGGGGCCGACCTCCTCGATGGTGGCGGAGGCCCAGCGACGGTAGTAGCGCGCCCAGCTGCCGCGCCCCTCGCCCGGTCGCGCCGCGGGAATGAAGCGGGTGAACACGGTCCGCTCCGGACGATGCGCACAGATCGTCTCGATCGTCGGGACGACCCGTTCCAGCCACGGCATCGCCCACAGCTGACCCGGACCGAACAGCCGCTGCATGTCGACGCAAAGATGGACGGCGTTTTCGCCGATGGGGCCATGCACGACGCCATGGGCCGACATGTCGGGCTCCTTTCAGGGCTTCCTGGAGGGGGACGACCGGCCGGAAATGCCGCCCGCTCACTCGGCCCGCGCAGCCTCGGTGCGACCTTCCAGATCGGCGATCAGCGCCTTCATCTCGCCAATCTCGCGCACCTGCGCCTCCAGAATCTCGTCGGCAAGCTCCCGCACCCGCGGATCGGTGATCCGGGCCCGCTCGCTGGTCATGATCGCGATGGAGTGATGCGGGATCATCGCCTTCATGTAGGCGACGTCGTCCACCGTCGCCTGGCTCCGCACCAGCGCCAGCGCGCCGGCAAAGACGATGGCGGCGGCAACCAGGATGCCGATGTTGGCGCGGGTGTTCCTGTACATCCCCCACATGAACGCGAGCATGATCGCTGCCATGGTCGCCCCCATCACCAGCGCCATCCACGCCCGGGTCTGGCTGAAGAACACGTGATCGGCCGCGTAGGTGTTGAGATACATCAGCCCGAACATCACGAGCGTGGAGGTGGCGATCATCGCCATGAATCGGGGATAGCTCATCGTCGTCTCGCCGGCTGGAGGATGTCCTGGGGCGCCGAACCATGCAGACGATGTGATGTTCCCCGAAGCGCCGGGATCGACAGGGGCGCGGCGTCCCGCGTCGCTGGAAACGCCTTATGACGTCGGCATGCCCGGATAGTTGGCGGATCTCAGGAAGGTGGCCAGATGCACGGCATTACGCGCCAGCATGGCGCTGGTGTGCCGCGTCTTGTCACTGCCGGACGGCAGGTCCTTGTAGTCGGTCGATCCCATCGCCTCGCCGACCCAGTAGGTCCCGGCACCGGGAGGGAGGGTGAACCCCACGTCGTTGAGGGCCTGGAACAGTTCGGCGTGGCAGTGGTGGGCGCCATCCTCGTTGCCGACCACCGCCACGGACGCAACCTTGCCGTAAGCCGGCATCCGGCCCTTGTCGTCGGTCTCGCCGAGAAAGGCGTCGAGGCGTTCGATCACCCGCTTGGCAATGCTCGAGGGCTGACCCAGCCAGATCGGCGTGCCGATGAGGAGAATGTCGGCGGCAACCACACGCTGCCGGATGGCCGGCCAGTCATCACCCGGACCCTCGTCCGAGGTGACGCCGGGCAGGACGTTGAAATTGGCGACACGCAGGATCTCGCCTCTGGTGCCCAGCTTCTCGAACTCGGCCACGGCCTCGCGCAGGATCCTGTCGGTCGAGGAGGGATCCTCTCCGCGCTTCAGCGTGCAGTTCAGGGCGATAACGGACAAGGTCATGTCGCGGGCTCCGGCGGGTCATTGCGGGCGCGCGGAGCAGCCTTCGAAGACCGGCCGCACGAGCGCCCCTAACCGCGAGCCCCTGCGACGGTTCCATCATCCACTGTCATTGGAAAAAACACGCCGGATCCGCACATCGCGCCGGCCTCCGTCGTGATGCAGGCCGCACCGCGGAACATGGCAGGCGGCGCCGTCAGGGTCTGACACGGCCGAAACGCCTCGGGGGCGGGCATCGGCCTAGACCAGCAGGTCGCGCCCGGTTCGCGTGTAGGTCTCTTCCAGCAGGCTCGTCAGCCACGCCTCGAGATTGTCGTGGCGATCCCGCGTTGCCGTGACCGTCAGCGCCTGCTCGAGCGTCAGTTCCACCAGCCGGTCGGCCGCGCCCGAGTTCTTCATCAGGAGCAGGGCCGCAAGCCGCAGCTTCGGCAGGGCCGCGAAGACGTCGTCCTCGGCCGCGTCGTCGGCAGGGCCGGCGGCATCGCGCGAGAACAGTGCTTCGAACACCGCATTGTGGTTGAACGGCTTCGACAGAAGCCCGACGTGGCGAAAGCGAAGGGGGATCGCGATGTCCTCCCGGCCGGTGAAGAAGATGAAGGGCGTGCCGCGCCGCACGAGTTCGTCCGCGACCGGAAACACCTTCTGCCCGTTCAGATCCACATCGAGCACGGCGGCATCGGCGTGGGACACCTGACGCTCCGCCGCTTCGACATTCGCGGCAGGGCCAAGGATCTCGGCGCCCATGCTGCGGAAATAGCGGCTGAGATCTTCAGCGAGGAAGAACTCGTCCTCGACGATGAGCACACGGCAACCTCGAAGACTTGTCACCCGTTCCGTCCCTTCTGCGCGTCGAGCGCGCGTTGCAGGCGGCGCGCGAGCGTCACCAGGCGAACCGGGATGTCCTCCTTCAGCGCCGACGGCAGCAGGATGATCTTGACGGCGTCGTCATCCACTGGAGAAGGCATTTCGCTTGCGGGCGCAGGCTTGGCGGGTTTTTTTCATATCGAGGGA
>NZ_MCRJ01000061.1 GCF_001720135.1 Methylobrevis pamukkalensis | reverse complement strand
GCTCCGGTCAGCGAGACGCCGCGCGAGCGTCCCCGCGCCGAGGCAAGCCCGCGCAACGACGAGCCGCGCCGCAGCGAGGGCCGCTCCGACCAGAACCGGCGCGGCAACCCGCCGCCGCCGCGCGACCGTCGCCGCAAGGACAATGATGACGACGTCAGCGTCGTCGGCCTCGGCGATCACGTCCCGGCCTTCCTGCTGCGGCCCGTGCGGCCGATCAAGGAAGCCTCCTGATCGACCGCTGCCCGGTTTCGGCCCGGCAGGCACATCGAAACGAGCAAGGGCCCCGGCAATGCCGGGGCTCTTTGCATTTGCCGATGCGCCCGAACGGCGATCTGCACGCGCAGCGCGGCACGGCCTGGCCGAACGTCACCAGGTTGCGCCGCGCGATGCGGCAAGACCTGCTTTCAATGACGATGTTGCAAAATGCAACGCAACTTGCGCATTGAAAGTCTTTCTTAGAAGGTTTCCCGGAGTCATGTAAGGTAAACTGAGTGATTCATTCGTTGATGCGATTAACCTAAACTTCAACGTCGACTTTCATACTCGGACCGTTGCCGCCGTGTCCCGAGCTGGATGTTGTCATGAGCGCCCGAGACGAATTCCTACGCACCATCTCGTATGGCGAAAACGCCATCACGCAGCTGAAGCGGAATGAAATTCCGGCATCCCGCGGAATTACGAGCTCTGGTACACCTATTGTGCCGGCTTCAATCATGCCCTCAACAAGGCGATCAACGATCTGCTCCGGACCCGCGGCCGCGTGACGCTGGAGGAGATCCACCGGATCTACACCCAGTTCCTGTCGCCGAGCCGGATTGCCGACCGGATCGACGACGTCGGCGCCCGCATCTCCAGCGAGATTTCCGGCGTCGTCGACGCCATGGATCATTCGATCGCCGCCACCCACGAATACTGCACCTCGCTGAGCGGCGCTTCCAGCGAGCTTGCCGTCACCGACGACCGCGGCCGCATCATCGACATCGTCAACAACGTGATCTCCGCGACGCAGCGTACCGAGGCGACCAACCGCGAACTCGAGGCGCAGCTGGCCGAATCCCGGCGCCAGATCGCCGAACTGCACGAGAGCCTCGACGCGATCCGCTTCGAATCCCTCACCGACGAATTGACCACGCTTGCCAACCGCAAGCATTTCGACCAGTCGATCGAGCGGGCCATCGCCCAGGCGGCCGAGATCGACGACCAGTTCTCGCTGCTCGTCACCGACATCGACCACTTCAAGAAGTTCAACGACACCTACGGCCACCAGACCGGTGACCAGGTGCTCCGCCTGGTCGGCCTGTCGGTCAAGCAGAACGTCAAGGGCCAGGACATCGCCTGCCGCTACGGCGGCGAGGAATTCGCGATCATCCTGCCGCGCACCACCATGCAGGCAGCGGCGACCCTCGCCGAGCAGATCCGGGTGACGGTGATGGCCAAGGAACTGATGAAGCGCTCGACCGGCGAGAACCTCGGCCACATCACGATCTCGATCGGCGTCGCCTCCTATCGGCGCTACGACACGGTGCAGACGCTGGTCGAGCGGGCCGATGCGGCGCTCTATCTCGCCAAACGCACCGGCCGCAACCGGGTCTGCACCGAGGTGGACCTCGAAGGTCCGAAGAACGCTTCGCGCGCAAACAACGTGGCCTGACCACACCTCATTGAAATTGAACGACTTTCATCCCTCGGCCGACCGCGGAAACGCGGCCGCCAAGTCATTCGTGCCGATCACGAGGAGTTTTGGGCGCCGTGATTGGAACAACACGACCACAATCGCCATTTATCTGTCATGGAAGCAAGGCGAGCCAGTCGTTCCTGACAGGAACACCAGCCGCCGCAGCTCGGAGCGCAGGATCATGCACACCGGACTTGTTACGGCGGGATGCATCGCCGGTCTCGGATTCGCGATCATCGGCTTTTCGCAGGCCGTCGACGCCCACGCGGAAGTGCCGCGCTATCCGGTCGACCTGCTGGTCAAGGCCGATCCTGTTGCCCTGCCCGCACCGACAACGGATGCGGCATTTGTCACGACCGAGATGCCCGTCACCGGCGAGCAATCCTCGGTTCTGATTCGGCTGATGGCCGAATAAGCGAGAGCGTGCTACGATGCACGCATGACAAGACGACACTGACCTCCAAACGTGCGAAGGTCCGGCACATCACCCCAGTGCCGGACCTCGTTTTTGTATCTGGTGCATGCCGTGAAGGAGCGGAGCGGCACGATGGCGCCGCTCCCGTCTCCTCAGCCGGCATCCTCGGCGCTGTCGTCGACATCAACCTCCGACAGACATTCGACCGACACGACCTTTTCATCGGCGCCGGTCGAGAAGATCTTCACGCCCTTCGAGGCGCGGCTCGCGAAGCGAATGCCCTCGACCGGGACGCGGATCAGCTGGCCGCCATCGGACACCAGCATGAGCTGGTCGGAGCTTTCCACCGGGAATGCGGCGACCAGGTTGCCGATCTCCTTCAGCTTGGTCTGATCCGTCGCCTTGATGCCCTTGCCGCCGCGGCCGGACAGGCGGAAGTCGTAGGACGACGAGCGCTTGCCGTAGCCGCGTTCGTTGACGGTCAGCACGAACTGCTCCGCCCCGCCCATCTCGGCATAGCGCGTCTGCGACAGCCCTTCCGGAGCCTCGCCCTCGAGTGCCTCCTCGGCTTCCACCGTCGCCGCGTCATCGACGTCGGCGTCCTCGCCGAGGGCCGCACGGCGGATGGCGCCGGCAAGCTTCAGATATTCGGTGCGTTCGGCCGGCGTCGCGTCGAAGTGGTGCAGGATCGTCAGCGAGATCACGGAATCGCCGTCGCCGAGGCTGATGCCGCGCACGCCCATCGAGTCGCGTCCCTTGAACACGCGCACGTCGCCGACCTCGAAGCGGATGCACTGGCCGAGCGCCGTCGTCAGCAGCACGTCGTCGCGCTCGGTGCAGGTCTCGACCGAGACGATGCCCTCGCCGTCGTCGAGCTTCATCGCGATCTTGCCGTTGCGGTTGACCGACACGAAATCGGACAGCTTGTTGCGCCGGACCGTGCCGCCGGTGGTGGCGAACATGACGTCCAGCGTGGCCCAGCTTGCTTCGTCCTCGGGCAGCGCGAGGATCGAGGTGATCCGCTCGTTGTCCTGCAACGGCAGCAGGTTCTTGATGTACTTGCCGCGTGCCTGGGGATTGCCGACCGGCAGCCGCCAGACCTTGAGCTTGTAGGCGATGCCGCGCGAGGAGAAGAACAGCACCGGCGTGTGGGTGTTGGCCACGAACAGCCGGGTGACGAAATCCTCGTCCTTGGTCGACATGCCCGAGCGGCCCTTGCCACCGCGGCGCTGCGCCCGGTAGGTCGAGAGCGGCACCCGCTTGATGTAACCCTCGTGGCTGACCGTGACGACCATGTCCTCGCGGGCGATCAGATCCTCGTCCTCGAGGTCCGCATCGCTCTCGATGATCTCGGTGCGTCGCGGCGTGGCGAACATCTCGCGGATGTTCGCCAGTTCGGCGCGGATGATGTTCTGGACCCGCTCGCGCGAGCGCAGGATGTCCAGGTAGTCGGTGATCTCGGCGGCGAGCTTCTCGAGCTCCTCGGCGATCTCGTCGCGGCCGAGCGCGGTGAGGCGCTGCAGGCGCAGGTCGAGGATCGCCCGGGCCTGCTCCTCGGAAAGATGGTAGGTGCCGTCCTCCGAAACCGTGTGCCGGGGATCGTCGATGAGGCGGATCAGCGGCTCGATGTCGGCCGCGGGCCAGGCGCGTTCCATCAGCTGGGCGCGGGCGGTCGCCGGATCGGGCGCGCTGCGGATCAGCCGGATCACCTCGTCGATGTTGGCCACCGCGATGGCGAGGCCGACGAGGACATGGGCGCGGTCGCGGGCTTTCGCCAGCAGGAACTTGGTGCGGCGGCTGACCACGCTCTCGCGGAAGGCCAGGAAGGCGGTCAGGATGTCCTTGAGGTTCATCACCTCCGGCTTGCCGCCGTTCAGCGCCACCATGTTGACGCCGAAGCTCGATTGCAGCGGCGAGAACCGGTAGAGCTGGTTCAGCAGCACGTCGGCCACCGCGTCGCGCTTCAGCTCGATCACGACGCGCATGCCGTCGCGGTCGCTTTCGTCGCGGATGTCCGAGATGCCTTCGACCCGCTTCTCGCGCACGAGGTCGGCGATCTTCTCGATCATCGACGCCTTGTTCACCTGATACGGGATCTCGTCGATGATGATCGCTTCGCGGTCCTTGCGAATTTCCTCGATGCGCGCCTTGCCGCGCATGATGATCGAGCCGCGGCCGGTCAGGTAGGCAGAGCGGATGCCAGCCCGGCCGAGGATCAGCGCGCCGGTCGGGAAGTCCGGCCCGGGGATGATGTCGATCAGGTCCTCGATCTCGATCGCCGGATCGTTCATGACCGCGAGCACCGCGTCGATGACCTCGCCGAGATTGTGCGGCGGAATGTTGGTCGCCATGCCGACGGCGATGCCGCCCGCGCCGTTGACCAGCAGGTTCGGGAAGCGCGCCGGCATGACCGTCGGCTCGCGCTCCGAGTTGTCGTAGTTGTCGGAGAAGTCGACGGTGTCCTTGTCGAGATCCTCGAGCAGCGTCTCGGCGACGCGCTCCAGACGGACCTCGGTGTAACGCTGGGCTGCAGGCGGATCGCCATCGATCGAGCCGAAGTTGCCCTGGCCGTCGACCAGCGGCAGCCGCATCGACCACGGCTGCGCGAGGCGCACGAGGCGTCGTAGATCGAGGCGTCGCCGTGGGGATGGTATTTACCCATCACGTCGCCGACGATGCGCGCCGACTTGCGATAGGGCTTGTTCCACACATAGCCGTTCTCGTGCATCGAGTAGAGGATGCGGCGATGAACCGGCTTCAGACCATCACGCACGTCGGGCAGTGCGCGGGACACGATCACGCTCATCGCGTAGTCGAGATAGCTGCGGCGCATCTCGTCGGCGATGGAAATGGGCTTGATGTCCGGGAGGTGCGTACCCTCCGGCGGCTTCTTGTCGTCTTCGGCCAAATCGGTGCTCGACTGTCTGTTCAGGTCCGTTGTTTCTAGACGATTCCGGCGCTCGCGACCAGCAAAGAGGCGGACTTGCGGGTTTGCGCGGAAATTCGTCCACCGCTGGTTTCCCCGCCGGCGCAAACATGGTTCCCTGACGTCATCTGCGGCACAGCGGTCGCGAGCCGCGCGGCTGGTCGCAGCCTGGGGGACGGATGAGCGAATTTCTCCTGAATGCCCTCGTGACGCTGCTCGTCACGATCGATCCGCTCGGTCTGGCGCCGGTGTTCCTGGCGCTGACGCGCGGGGCCGACCGCAAGCTGCGGCGCGAGATCGCGCTCAGGGCCGCCGTGATTTCGGCGGCCATCCTGCTCGGCTTCATTCTCGGCGGCTCGGCGCTGCTGTCCTTCCTCGGCATCTCCCTGCCCGCCTTCCGCATCGCCGGCGGGCTGCTTCTGTTCTGGATCGCCTTCGAGATGGTGTTCGAGAAGCGGGAGAAGCGCAAAGCTGCGTCGGCCGCCACCGCCGCGAGCCATTTCATCGCCGGTTCGCAGGACCA
This sequence comes from Methylobrevis pamukkalensis, assembly GCF_001720135.1. Classification (GTDB taxonomy): domain Bacteria; phylum Pseudomonadota; class Alphaproteobacteria; order Rhizobiales; family Pleomorphomonadaceae; genus Methylobrevis; species Methylobrevis pamukkalensis. The sequence continues at coordinate 20,316 of NZ_MCRJ01000061.1, read as the reverse complement.
GCAGACCGAGGATCTGCGGCATCTGGCGGTGTTTCCGCTGGCCATTCCGCTGATTGCCGGCCCCGGCGCGATCTCGGCGGCGGTGCTGCTTGCGACAGAGGCGGAGAACGGTCTTGCGACGGTGGCGCTGATGGCGATCGTTGTCGCGATCATCGGCAGCTGCCTTGCGATCTTCATCGCCGCGGAGACGATCGACCGTTATCTGGGCGAAACCGGCCGCAGCGTGCTGACCCGCCTGCTCGGCGTCCTCCTGGCCGCGCTGGCCGTGCAGTTCGTTGCCGACGGCATCGTCAACATCGTCAGGATGTCGATGTGACGAACCCTCAGCCGGCTTTCTCGGCGCCATCCGGGACAATGGCCGGATCAGCGGAAGGCTGCTTGCGGAAGATCAGCGAGAGATTGCGCAGGTAGATCAGCAGGCCGAGCGCCTGGCCGGCGATGAACACCGGATCCTGCCGCTGGACGGCGTAGACGAGCAGCAGAACGCCGCCCCCCAGCGAGAAGAACCAGAAGGCGACCGGCACCACGGATCGGCGGGCGCGCTCGCTGGCGATCCACTGCACAACGAAGCGCATCATGAACAGGAACTGGGCGACGAAGCCCAGCACGATCCAGTAGTCGATCTGCGCCACGAAGACGAGATGCAGCCAGTCGAGGATGCGGCCCGGAAGATCAGACATCGGCCGCCTCGACTTCGCTGACCATCGGAATGCGCTTGCGACGGCGGCGCAGCCACCAGACGCCGAAGAGATCGAGCACACCGCGCAGGCCGCGGTCGAAGATGCCGTAGTTGGACCGGCCGAAACGGCGCGCCCTGTCCACCACGTCGACGTGGACCACGCCGTAGCCCTCGCGGATCACGAGCGCGGGCAGGAAGCGGTGCCAGCTGTCGAAATAGGGCAGCAGCACGAAGACGTCACGGCGCAGGGCCTTCAGTCCGCAGCCCGAATCCCGGGTGCCGTCGGCGAGGATGGCGCCGCGCAGGCGGTTGGCAAAGCGCGAGGCGAGCATCTTCATCGCGCCGTCGGTGCGGGCGAGACGCTGGCCGGCGGCAAGCGCGATGCGTCCGCCGCCCGTCTCCAGCGCGGCGACGAGCGCGGGGATGTAGGCCGGATCGTTCTGGCCGTCGCCGTCGATGGTGACGACGATTTCGCCGCGCGCGGCCAGGAGGCCGGAGCGGACGGCGGCACTCTGGCCGCAGGGCGTTGCATGGCGCACGTGGCGGACGGGCCGGCCTTCGGATCGGAGGCCGGCGAGCATGGCGGCGGTCCGGTCGGTCGACCCGTCGTCGACGACGATGATCTCGTGCGTCCGGCCTGCAAGCGCGGCGTCGATTTCCGGCACCAGCACCGCCAGGTTGTCGGCTTCGTCCTTGGCGGGAATGACCACGGAGATGAGAGAGGCGCGCGTCATGGAAACGTTCTCGTCGACCGGGCCACCGGCCATCGTCCCGGCCCTGACCGAAGAAAGTGTCGCCGCCTCTGGCGATGTTGCAAGCGAAATGGGAAGGCGCCGAACGATCCCTGCCCACAGCGGTGCAAGATCACTGCGAAAGTTGACGCCGTCATGACGTCGCAGGCGCGGAAAGGCGCCCTGCCCCGGTTCGACGGCGATGCGGCGCCGCGCAAAGGCCCAGGCCACCAGCCAGCTGACGGATGCGCCGAGCGCAAGGCCGGCGACGACATCGGAGAGATAGTGCGCGCCGACCACGACGCGCGACAGCGCGATGACCAGCGCCAGCGCGACCACCGGAACCCGCCAGCGCGGGGCCAGCAGCGCCAGCACCATCGCCAGGGCCCCCATCGTGGTGGCATGGCCGGACGGGAAGCTGGCAAAATCGGAATCGAAGGTCGGCCCCAGGAAGGACTGGTGAATCACGTGCGCGCTGTTCGGGCGCGGCCGGCCGAAGCCGTATTTCAGCACGATCGCCAGAATGCCCGAGACGGCGAGCGACATGAACAGGAGGCCGAGGCGCTCCACACCGACGCGAACGGCCCGGCGCACGCGCCGGTCCGCTGCAGAGACGGAGACGGTGCCCGCGGCGGCCAGCAGCAGGGCGGAGGGGATGAGCACCCAGCCGGATTCGCCGATGTTCGTGATCAGGCGGAAAGCGGAGCGGACATCCTGCGGCAGCGCCCGCATGGCCGCATCGACATCGGCATCGACGAGCATCGCCATCACGATCAGGAACAGCGTGACGGCGAACACCACGGGCAAAGCCGTGGGCGGCGGACGATGGCGCGAGCAGACGCGGCGCGTGGTGTCCAGCACGGCGCCGATCCTGTCACGCATCGTCGTGATCATTGGGCCTCTCCCGTGGATCCCGGCACGGCGGGTGCGCCGTCCGGCTGCGGTTCGCGAATGTAGATACGGAAGCTGCGCGGCCGGAAACCGTTGAGATTGCGCGCCTCGACCGTCGTGGCGAGTTCGGGCATCGTATCGCCCGAAGCTGTCAGGAAGGCGTCATCCTGGCGAGCATCCACCATAGCGGCGGCGCAGTCCGTTTCGGCGAAGCGCCGCGCGCCTTCGTCGGCAGGCAGGATCTCCAGATCCGTGCCGAGCAGGAAGATGAGGCTCGGCTCACCGTAGCGACCGAGATCAGGCGCGGCGCGGCACAGGTGAGACGGCTCTCCACCGCTTCGGCGATGCGGTTCGACGCCCACATGTGCGAAGCGCGCGGCAGGAGCCACGCATAGGCGGTCGCATAGATCCCGACGATGCCCACGGCCGCGATTGCAAGACCGAAGCGCGGCCGCTCGCGCAGCATCACGATGGACCCGATGATCACCACCGCGGCGCCGGCAAAGGCAAGGGCGATGCCGTAGGGGTCGATATGCCCCTCCACGATCACGAAACCGGCGTTGAGACCCCCGGCCAGCAGCAGTGCCACCAGCGGAATCCAGCCGGCGGCCAGCTTGCGCCAGCGGCCGCCGAAGGTGAGGCCGCCGGCGGCGAGCGCCAGTCCGGTGAGCAGTGCCAGTGCAGGATAGAGCGGCATCACGTAATGCGGCAGCTTCGTCGCCACGAGTTCGAACACGGCCCACGACGGCAGGGCCCAGGCGAGCAGGAAGCCGACGGGGCGCGTCTTGCGCTGCGCCCACACCGTCGGCAGGGCAAGAAGCAGCAGCGCGATGCCCGGCCAGAAGGTCACGAAGGCGGCAACAAGGAAGCTGCCAGGGGGGGCGCCATGGTTCTCCTGTCCGGTCGCCACCTTGGCAAGGAAGTCCTTGCCGAGCGACTCGGAGAAGAAGCTGCTGCCGGCCGTCTGCCAGATCGCGAGGAACCACGGCAACGTCAGGACCAACGCCCAGAGCAGGCCCCACAGCGGATAGAGCACCGTGAGCGGCCGCATCGACCGGGAGAAGACCATCAGGGAGAGCAGCGTCAGGCCGCTGACCATCAGGATCACGGGGCCCTTGATCAGGACGCCGCAGCCGATCGCCGTCCAGAACAGCACGGCGAGCCAGGGGCGCTTGCGGCCCGTGTCGCCGACGAAGCCGCGGGCGAGCGCGAGTTGGGCCATCAGGATGAAGGCGAGCAGTGTCGCGTCGGTCTTGGCGAGCCGCGCCTCGACGCCGGCAATCAGCGACAGCGCGAACACCGCGGCGGCGAACAGGCCGACGCCGGGTCCGGCAATCGACAGGCCGATCAGGTAGACCAGCACCGCCGACAGGACCATCGCGACGAGTGACGGCAGGCGGTAGGCCCAGATCGGCGCGTCGGCGTCATAGCCGAGCGCCTTCACCGAGGCGGCCTGCAGCCAGTAGATGCCGATCGGCTTCTTGTAGCGCGGCTCGGTCTGCAGCCGGATGTCGACGTAGTCGCCGGTCTCCAGCATCTGCTTGGTGGCCTGGATGAAGCGGGTCTCGTCGCGGTCGGCGGGCGCAGCCGGTCGATGCCCGGCGCAAACAGCAGCAGCGCGAAGACGACGACCACGAGAAGGTCGACGACGATCCGCGAGGCGTGAAGCCCCTTGCGCAACGGCGAGCGGCGCGGAACCGGGGCCGGCGTCGGGGTCACCGGAGCGGGCGTCACCGGAGCGGGCACGGGAGGGACGACGGGCGACGGAGTTGCTGCGCCGGCCGCGGCGATCGGGGCTGCGCCCTGCCCGCGCGGAGCCACCGCGGCAAAGGCCATCGACCCGAGGCGGAACGCTTCCGATGACGCGTCTGCACCCGGTGCGGCAACGATCGGGGTCGCCGGTTCTGCGCTCAGCGGCGCGGCGGCGGCCGGCGCGACGGACTGCGATGATCCGGCCGGACGGGGCTGCGGCACCGCCGGTTCGACAGGCGCGAAGACCATGGAGCCGAGACGGAAGGGCGGGATCGAGGTCCCGTCGGTCACGGCCGCTTGCCCTTCGGTCATCCTGCTTGTCCGTTCTGTTTGCGACCGCACGGCGCCATTCTCAGGCGCCGGCAGGCGCAGGCCCTCGGTGCGCACCGATATACTCAATGCACCGCGCCGAGGCCATCCCCCCACTACCGCAGTGCGAAGACGGAATTGTTACAGCGTCAGGCCACGAGGATGTCCGAAGCGGCCAGATCAGGTACATGGGCCGGCGGCGCGAATCGCCGGCCTGCCGCCGAACCGAGTGGTGGCGCCGCTGCCTCGAAATCGAGGGATGCCATCATGAAATGATCGAAATTGTTTGGCGACCCCGGCAGGGCTCGAACCTGCGACCTGCCGCTTAGAAGGCGGCTGCTCTATCCAGCTGAGCTACGGGGCCGTGTCGGCGTCCGGACGCGAGACCGCGCGGACCGGCGGAGCGCGTGCCCGGCCGGACCGCAACGGGAGCCTGGCTCAGTGCGTCCAGGTTTCCTTGCGGCTGTACTTGAAATTGTCCGAGTAGGAGACGCGCTTGGCGGTCTTTTCCTTCGGCTCGATCACCCGGTAGGCGATGCCGTAGCGCTCGCAATAGGCGACCGCCTCCTCGCAGGTGTCGAAGAACAGCCGGACCTGCTGCTTCATGTCGGCCGACGAGGTCCAGCCCATCAGCGGCTCCACGGTCCGGGGCATCTCCGGATCATAGTCGAGCGCCCAGCGGTTGGTCTTCGCCTGACCCGACTGCATCGCCGTCTTGGCGGGCTTGTAGATACGTGCGGTCATGAACGAAACGGCTCCCGAAATGACATGCGGCGATCCGGAGGGTCCTCGCCGGAAGATGGTCGGGGCAGCAAGATTCGAACCTTGCGACCCCCTGCTCCCAAAGCAGTGCGCTACCAGACTGCGCTATGCCCCGTGTCCGGCGAAGGACAACCGGTGTCCCGCAGGATTTCTACCGATTTGACCGCCCTGCCGCAAGCACGCAGGTGAAGCGGCGGGCCGAGCGCATGTGGATGCCCGAGATCCGGTCGTTGACTCTGCCGCTGATAAGAACAAAGATGGAACATCACCTGCGGGAGGCCTGCCGTGTCCGCCGTCTACACCTATTTCGTCACGCCCTACAGCCATGTCCGCGGCCATCTCGGCCCCGGTCCGTTTCGCGAGGTGGACAGCGAGGTCGAGGCGATGACCCTCGCCGCCGCGATGCTGCCGCGCGTGGCCGGCGTCATCGTCAGCGCCCGCCGCCGCATGCCGCGTCCGCTGCCCGGCCCGATCGAGGCGACGCAGCCGCATGAACGGCAGGATTGCCGGGAGACTGCCGCATGATTCCGCTGGTCATCGAGGTGCCGGAGCGCGACGAGGAGCTCGAGGGGGCGGTCGACGAGGCGCTTGCCCTGTGCGGCGGCGATTCGCGCACCGCGCTGCGGGCGCTGATCGTCGGCAGCTCCATGCTCGAAAGCCGGCTCGCCGAGGCAACGGCGTCGATCTCCCGCGGCTATTCCCGCGGCCGATTCGAGCGGGCGGACTGAGGCGCCGGGCGCCGGCTGCTAGCGACGTCCGAGGGCCTCCACCCGATCGCATTGCTGCACTGCGGAGAACGCAAGGTGTCGACATACCGGGAATCCCCTATAGGAAACCGAGGTGACAGGAAGATCAGGGAGCCACCATGTCCGAAGTCCCGTGTGCCGACGGCGCGTGTCCGATTCCCGCGGCCGAGGCAGCAGGCGGCCGGACAGCCCTTGAAGTCGCCCTCGTCATCTTCGCGCTGGCCGTGGGCGGCTTCGGCATCGGCACCGGCGAATTCGCGATCATGGGCCTCCTGCCGAACATCGCGGCGGAATTTGCCGTCACCACCCCGCAAGCCGGCTATTCCATCAGCGCCTATGCGATCGGCGTCGTCGTCGGCGCGCCGATCATCGCCGTCCTTTCCGCCCGCCTCGCCCGGCGCACGCTGCTGCTCGGGCTGATGGCGATCTTCGCGCTCGGCAATGTCGCGAGCGCGATGGCGCCGGATTTCGGCAGCTTCGTCCTGCTGCGATTCCTCACCGGCCTGCCGCACGGCGCCTATTTCGGCGTCGCCGCGCTGGTCGCCGCCTCGATGGTGGCGCGCAACCGCCGCACCCAGGCGGTCGGCTACGTCATGCTCGGCCTCACGTCCGCCACCCTCGTCGGCACGCCGGTCGCCACATGGGTCGGCCAGGAACTCACCTGGCGGCTGCTGTTCGCCTCGGTGGGCGTGATCGGCCTGATCACGGCGGTGCTGATCTGGATCTTCCTGCCCGCCGACAAGGCACCGGCCGGATCCAGCGCCCTGCGCGAGCTCGGAGCCTTTCGCCGCAAGCAGGTTTGGTTCACGCTGGGCATCGGCGCGGTCGGCTTCGGCGGCCTGTTCTGCGTCTTCAGCTACATCGCCTCCACCGCCACGGAGGTGGCCGGCATGTCGCCGGCGCAGGTGCCGATCCTGATGGCGCTGTTCGGCGCCGGCATGATTTCCGGCACGACAATCGGCTCGCGCCTTGCCGACAGGGCGCTGATGGCGACCATCGCCGGCAGCCTGATCTGGACCGGTCTCGTCGGCCTGCTGCTCTACGCCACGGCCACGAGCGCCGTGATGCTGTCGCTCTGCGTCTTCCTCGTCGGCTGTTCGGTGGCGATCGGCCCGGCGCTGCAGACGCGGCTGATGGATGTCGCCGCCGACGCCCAGACGCTGGCGGCCGCGCTCAACCACTCGGCCTTCAACATTGCCAACGCCCTCGGCGCCTGGCTCGGCGGCATCGCCATCTCGCTCGGCTACGGCTATGCCTCGACCGGCTGGGTCGGCGCGATCCTCGCGGTGTTCGGCCTTTGCGTGCTGGCGCTCTCGCTCGCCAGCGACCGCCGCGCCCGCCACGCCTGAGATCGTTCCGGCGAGGGATGCCCTGCCCTCGCCTAGGCTCCTGCCGCCGAGCGATGCTTCTCGGCCGCGCATCGCCCCCCTCGCCGTCCATCGCGTGCGCCCGACTGCCCGCGGCCGACTGGTCCGGCTGACGTGCGCGATGAACTGGCGCGATGAACTGCGCAATTGACGTAACGTCGCTTTCACATGTAATTTGAATCAAGTCTTCTGTTTCATATGATTTTTCCGATCAAGGTTCGGACCGGCAGCCTCGGGCCTTTCATTTCACGACGCAACTCGGCTGATCGAAGCCGTCGGTACGTCTTCGCACAGCCTCTTTCCGCCATGGCATGAAGGCCAACTGCACCACACCTCGATCCGGGTCAGGGCCGTCACACCCACGTTTCCTGCGTGTGTGACGGGCCGCAGCCCGGCCTTGTCCTGTGATCGGTCCGTTCTGAGGCGCCCCTGTTCCCGCGGGAACAGCCTCTTGCGACGATCGGGGCGCAAGGTGTCGGCCACGTCGGCACACCGGCCGGGCCGGCGAGCAGGCAGGGAACGGACGGCAGGACCGACCGAGGAAGGACGCGGGCTGGCATGGACGCGACAGTGCCCCTCAACATCGACAGCGCTGCGCCCGTCCGGGCCGGCGGCCGGCAGTTCCATTTCATCTCCGGCCTGCCCCGCTCCGGCTCGACGCTGCTGTCGGCGATCCTGCGGCAGAATCCGCGGTTTCACGCCGGCATGTCGAGCCCGGTCGCAACCCTGTTCGAGGCGATCATTTCCCAGGTCTCGGCCGGCAGCGAGCTGTCGACCATGGTGGACGCCGCCCAGCGCCGGCGGCTGCTGCGCGGCCTGTTCGACTCCTACTATGCCGACAACCCGGCCGAGGTGATCTTCGACACCAACCGCGCCTGGACCGCCAAGCTGCCGGCCTTGATGGCGCTGTTTCCGCAGTCGAAGCTGATCTGCTGCGTGCGCAACGTGGCGTGGATCATGGATTCCATGGAGCGCCAGTTCCGCGGCAACGCCTTCGAGAACACCAAGCTGTTCAACAGTCCGGCCGAGCGGTCGACGGTCTACACCCGCGTCGAGGCCCTTGCCCACGCCAACCGCCTCGTCGGCTTCCCGTGGCACGCGCTGAAAGAGGCCTGCTACTCGGAATTCGCCGACCGCCTCGTCCTCGTCGACTACGACCTGCTGACGACCCGGCCGGCGGACTGCATCGGCCTGATCTACGCCTTCCTCGGCGAGACGCCGTATGCCCACGACTTCGACAATGTCTCCTACGACGCGCCGGCCTTCGACACCGAACTCGGCGTCGACGGCCTGCACCGCGTCCACCCGAAGGTGGCGCCGCGCCCGCGCAAGACCGTGCTGCCGCCGGATCTGTTCCAGCGCTACGCCAACATCGCCTTCTGGCAGAAGATGCCGGGCAGCGCGGCCTACAAGATCGTGCCGAAGGGCGAGGACGAGGGCCCGTCCGAGGTCATGCCCGCGGCCGCCACCCGGATCGAGGTCTGACCGGCGCGCCGGCCGGACCGTGAGGAGTTGACCACCTGCCACCCGGGCGCCTGTCACCCGGGTAACTGACGAAGATCCGCCTTCCGGGGCTCAACTCGGCGCCGACAAGCCGCGACCCGACAGACGGCGACAAGACCCGACTTCGGCCCACCCGGGCCACCCCGGTCCCCGCGCGGCGCCCTGCCGCGGTCCGGCAAAACCCGCGTCCTCCGGGGGGAAGGACGCGGCATCGACCCATCGGACCAGCCAGCCACAGGGGACTTTCCATGACGACCTTCACGGTAACGATTGCGACGGACGAGAGCGACGGCGACCTGTCCATCGGCGACCTGTCCCTGCGCGAAGCCATCGCCATTGCCAGCGCCGGCGACACGATCAACTTCGATGCCAGCCTGTCGGGCGCCGAGCTTCGCCTGACGATGGGCGAACTCGTCCTCACCAGCGACATCACCATCGACGGCGACATCGACGGCGACGATCGCGCCGACATCGTGATCTCCGGTGACGCGGACGGGAGCGGTTTCGCCAACGAAGGCGACAGCCGGATCTTCACGATCAGCGGCACCGAGGCCACGATCCGCAGCCTGGCGCTGACGGATGGCTACGCGGACAAGGGCGGGGCGATCAAGATCGAGAATGGCGCCAGCCTCGATCTTGTCGACAGCACCGTGTATCGAAACACATCGCTCGGCGCCGGCGGCGGCATCTACAATGCCGGGACGCTTCAGGCGACCAACGTCACCCTCGTCGCCAACTATGCGCTCGGCCAAAGCGGGCTGGGCTCCGGCGGCGCCATCTATTTCGCGGGCACGAGCTTCGACAACACCCTCGTCAACACCACTGTCTACTCGAACATCGCCGACTACAGCGGCGGCGCCTTGCCATCGCCTTCGGCGCCGACGTCAGCATCGCCAACAGCACGATCGCCGGCAACTACACCTCCGGCAACGGCGGCGGCATCGATGTCTACACCGGATCGACGGTCACGCTCGTCAACACGGTCGTTTCCGGAAACAGCGCTGCCTCGGGCACCGACATCTCCGAGACCGGATCGGAACCCAGCACCGTCGTTGCCGCCAACAGCTTCTTCGGCACGGCGGTCGGCATCGACACCGACAACGGCGGCAACATCAACGGCGGCGGCAGCGCCGGGCTTGCCGAGCTCACCGACAACGGCGGCACGGTGCAGACCATGCAGATCCTGCCGGGCAGCCAGCTGATCGGCGCCGGCAACGCCAACCTGCTCCCGGCCGACATCCACGACATCGATGGCGACGGCGATACGGGCGAGGCTCTGCCGCAGGATGCCAACGGCAACCCGCGCGACTTCGGCGGCGGCCTCGACATCGGCGCCTCCGAGCTTGCCGGCATGATCGTCACTACCCTCGACGACGAGAGCGCCGATGCCGACTTCGATCTTGCCGCCGACATCGCCGACGGCGGCGGCCTGTCGCTGCGCGAGGCGATCTTCTGGGCGGGCGAGACCAACGGCCGCGAGATCGGCTTTGCCGAGGACCTCTCCGGCGGCACCATCGCCCTCACCCTCGGCGAGTTGCAGATCAACCAGAGCCTGCTGATCGACGGCGACATCGACGGCGACGACAAGGCCGACATCACCATCTCCGGCGATGCGGACGGCGACGGCGACGGCAACAGCGGCGTGATCTACGTGTCCGCCGGCACTGAGGTCACCCTTTCCAGCCTGTCGCTGACGAAGGGCTTAGCCGCAAATGGCGGCGGCATCCGGACCGGGACCGGCGTGGAACTGACGCTGCGCCACACCAGCCTGTTCGACAATGTGGCCACGGGCAGAGGCGGCGGGCTGTTTCTCGGCGACTTCTCCGCGCTCTATGCCGTGAACACCACGATCAGCGGCAACGTGGCCGGCTATGCCGGCGGCGTCTTCGTGGACAACTCTTCGAGCGCAACCTTCTTCAACGCCACCATTCATGGCAACCACGGCTACTTTGCCGGCGGTATCGAGACCGATTCCGCTTCACACTCGTGCTGCAGAACAGCACCGTGACCGGCAATACGGCCTCCCAGGTCGGCGGCGGCATTGATGTCGCGGGGTCCGCAACCATCCTCAACAGCGTCATCGCCGGCAACAGCAGCGTCTTCAACAATGACGATGTCGACGGCAGCGGCCCGGTCTTTGCCGGCAACAGCTTCTTCGGCACGACGATCGCCATCGACACGGACTTGAACGGCAACACCAACGGCGGCGGCGACGCGAAGCTCGGCGAACTGCTCGACAACGGCGGCAGCGTCCTGACCCGCTCGCCGCTCGACGGCAGCCCGCTGATCGGCGCCGGCTCGCTCGGCTTCCTGCCCAACGACAGCCTTGACGCCGACGGCGACGGCGATGTGGCCGAACTCCTGCCGATCGACGCCGCCGGCCGGCCGCGCAACGACGGCGCCATCGACATCGGCGCGGTGGAGCGGATCGTCGCCGAGACGATCCATGGCACGGACGAGGCCAACCTGATCCTCGGCGGTCTCGGCACCGACAGCCTGTTCGGCGAAGGCGGCGACGACACGATCAACGGCGGCAGCGGGGTGGACCTTCTGGAAGGTGGTGACGGCATCGACACGCTGTTGGGCAGCCAGGGCAACGACCTCCTGCGGGGCGACGCCGGCGACGACATCCTGCGCGGCAATGCCGACAACGACGTCCTCGAAGGCGGCGCCGGCGCCGACCTGCTCGACGGCGGCTCCGGCGTGGACGCGATGAACGGCGGGCAGAACAACGACACCTATATCGTCGACAACCTCGGCGACACGGTCAGCGAAGAAGGTGGCAACGGCACCAACGACACGGTTCAGTCCTCGGTCACCTTCACCCTCGGCGCCGGGCTGGAGCATCTCATCCTGACCGGCGGCGCCGCAATCGACGGCACCGGCAACACCGCCAACAACCAGATCACCGGCAACGAGGCCGCCAACAGCCTCGTCGGCCTGTCCGGCAACGACACCCTGCGCGGCAACGGCGGCAGCGACACGCTGAACGGCGGCGACGACAACGACAAGCTGTTCGGCGGGGCCGACGCCGATCAGCTGTTCGGCGACAGCGGCACCGACACGCTCAACGGCGAGGACGGCGCCGACCTGCTCGACGGCGGCACCGGCGCCGACGCGATGAACGGCGGGCAGAACAACGACACCTACATCGTCGACAACCTCGGCGACACCGTGAGCGAAGAGGGCGGCAACGGCACCAACGACACGGTCCAGTCGTCGGTCTCCTTCACCCTCGGCGCCGGTCTGGAACACCTCGTTCTCACCGGCAGCGGCGTGATCAACGGCACCGGCAACACCGCCAACAACCAGATCACCGGCAACGAGGCCGCCAACAGCCTCGTCGGCCTGTCCGGCAACGACACCCTGCGCGGCAACGGCGGCAGCGACACGCTGGACGGCGGCGACGACAACGACAAGCTGTTCGGCGGGGCCGACGCCGACGAGTTGCTCGGCGGCAGCGGCACCGACACGCTCAACGGCGAGGACGGCGCCGACACCCTCGACGGCGGCACCGGCGCCGACGCGATGAACGGCGGGCAGAACAACGACACCTACATCGTCGACAACCTCGGCGACACCGTCAGCGAGGTTGGCGGCAACGGCACCAACGACACCGTCCAGTCGTCGGTCACCTTTATCCTCGGCGCCGGCCTCGAGCATCTCATCCTGACCGGCAATGCGGCGATCAACGGCACCGGCAACAGCGCCAACAACCAGATCACCGGCAATGAGCGGGCCAACGGCCTCGTCGGCCTGTCCGGCAACGACACCCTGCGCGGCAACGGCGGCAACGACACGCTGGACGGCGGCGACGACAACGACAAGCTGTTCGGCGGGGCCGATGCCGATACGCTCCTCGGCGGCAGCGGAACCGACACGCTCAACGGCGAGGACGGCAACGACACGCTCGACGGCGGCACCGGGGCCGACGAAATGAGCGGCGGCCGCAACGACGACACCTATGTCGTCGACAATGTCGGCGACACGGTCAGCGAAGAGGGCGGCGACGGCACCGGTGACACCGTCCAGTCGTCGATCACCTTCACGCTCGGCGCCGGGCTGGAACACCTGATCCTGACCGGGAGCGGCGTCATCAACGGCACCGGCACCGGCAGCGGCAACCAGATCACCGGCAACGAGCAGATCAACATTCTGAAGGGTCTTGGCGGCAGCGACATCCTCACGGGCAACGCCGGCGACGACATCCTCGAGGGTGGCAACGGCAACGACACGCTCCGGGGCAACATCGGCAACGACGTCCTGAATGGCGGCAACAACGACGACAGCCTGTTCGGCGGCAACAACGACGACACGCTGAAGGGCGGCTCCGGCACCGACACGCTGAACGGCGAGGACGGCAACGACACGCTCGACGGCGGGGATGGCGCCGACGTGCTGCGCGGCGGCAAGGGCACCGACATCGTCACCGGCGGCGACGGCGCCGATGCCTTCGTGTTCGACAGCGCGCTGGCCGCCTCCGGCAAGGACACGCTCGCCGACTTCCTCACCGGCTTCGACCACATCGAAATCGACGATTCCGTCTTCACGGAGCTGACGGCGGGTGTCGCCCTCGGCGGGGCCTTCAACCTCGGTGCCGCGGCGAGCCAGGCCGACGACCGGATCATCTACGACGCGGTGACAGGCGCCCTGCGCTACGACGCCGACGGGACCGGCAACGGCGCCGCGATCCAGTTCGCCACGCTCTCCGGCGCCCCGGGCCTCAGCGCCTCGGACTTCCTCGTGGTGTGACACGCAAGACCCGCCGGCGGGGGCTGAAGGTGTTCGTCCCCCGTCGCGCGACAGACCGCGCACGGACCGGACCGCGCGGGATCTCGCTCATGACGGTCCGCCGCGGGGGTTCTCGGCGGGCGCGGCGCCCTCCTGATCCCGTGACGCGACGATCCGCCTGATCACTCTGAAAAACCTCCGGATCATCCCCCGCTGCGGGTGCTGCGGCCTTGGCAGCGTCCGCGGCGGGTGTAGTCTGGGACCGGCTGGATTGCGGCGAACCGGGATCGAGTCTGCCTGCGGACATCGACCGTCGGCGAAGTTCAGCGGGGCACCCTCATGTCAGGCACGTTCAGCAACATCCAGCCGTCGCTCGCGATCACGCAGTTCGTGCCGCTGGGCGGCGTCTTTCCCGACTACAGCGGCGAGACGTCGGAGACCGGCTACTACACCATGGGCATGATCCGCAGCTTCGCCGGCGTCTTCGGACCCGACGGCGCCCCGACCGCCAGCGGACAGACCTATGCCATCGTCCAGAACACGCCCCTGTTTTCGTTGTTCGGCGCCAACTACGGCGGCAACGCCCAGACGACCTTCGGCATTCCCGATCTCGGCGGACTGGTCACCATCGGCACGGGCCAGGGGCCCGGTCTGGCCCAGAGCATCCTCGGCGACACCTACGGCAGCGCCGAGGTGACGCTCACGCAGGCGAACCTCGCCGCAGAGCTCGGCGGCTCCGAGGTGCCGATCGACAATGTCCAGCCCGCGCTCGCCGTCCAGCATCTGATCCGCACCGGTGGCAGCCTCCCGTCCGAGGACTTCGGCGCCGAGCTTTTCGTCGGCGAGGTGGTCAAGTTTGCCGGCACCGGCGTTCCCGAAGGATATCTCGCCTGCGAGGGCCAGATCCTGAACATCGCCGACTTCCAGGCTCTCTACGTCACGATCGGCAACACCTACGGCGGCAACGGCACGACCACCTTCGCCCTGCCGGACCTGCGCGGCCGGTCGATCGTCGGGGCAACCAGCCTCGATCCGGTCGGCACCAAGGTCGGATCCGCGACGGTCACGCTCACCGAGGCCAACATGCCGACCGCCGCCGGGGGCAACGGCGCCGCCTTCGACAACGAGGCACCGGGCCTCACGCTGACATGGCTGATCGCGCTGGAAGGCGAGTTCCCCTCGCGCGACGGCAACGGCAGCACGGACGACAGCACGCCCTACGTGGGCGAGATCACGGCCTTTGCCGGCGATTTTGCGCCGGAAGGCTGGGCGATCTGCGACGGTCAGGTGCTGTCGATCGCGCAGAACCAGACACTGTTCTCCGTGATCGGCGCCCTCTACGGCGGCAACGGCACGACCACCTTCGCCCTGCCGGACCTGCGCGGCCGCACGGCGGTGGGAACAACCGAGGCCCTCCCCGCCGGCACCGTCATCGGCTCGAGCACCAACACGCTCGACATGTCGGACCTCCCCGCGCTGTCCATCACCGGCACGCTCGGTGACGACACGCTGTATGGCGGCAACCTCGCCGACACGATCGGCGGCAGCGACGGCGACGACACGATCATCGGCAACGGCGGCGCCGACCAGATGACCGGTGGCAAGGGCAACGACGTTTACGTGGTCGACAACCCCGGCGATGTCGCCACGGAACTCCTCGACGAGGGCACCGACACGGTCGAGGCCTCGGTCGGCTACACCCTTGGCGACAACGTCGAAGATCTCCTCCTGACCGGCGGAGCCGCCATCAGCGGCACCGGCAACGCACTCGGCAACCGCCTCACCGGCAACGCCGCCGTCAACCTCCTGTCCGGCCTCGACGGCGACGACGTCCTCAGCGGCGGCCAGGGCGACGACATCCTGAGCGGCGGCGCCGGCGCCGACCTGCTCGACGGCGGCACCGGCGCCGACGCGATGAATGGCGGTCAGAACAACGACACCTACATCGTCGACAATCTCGGCGACACCGTTAGCGAGGTTGGCGGCAACGGCACCAACGACACTGTCCAGTCGTCGGTCACCTTTATCCTCGGCGCCGGCCTCGAGCATCTCATCCTGACCGGCAATGCGGCGATCGACGGCACCGGCAACAGCAGCCTCAACAGGATCGTCGGCAACAACGCCAGCAATACCCTGCTCGGCCAGTCCGGCAACGACACCCTGCTCGGCAACGGCGGCACCGACACGCTGAACGGCGGCAGCGACAACGACAAGCTGTTCGGCGGGGCCGACGCCGACGAGTTGTTCGGCGACAGCGGCACCGACACGCTCAACGGCGAGTCCGGTGCCGACCTGCTCGACGGCGGCACCGGCGCCGACGCGATGTTCGGCGGTCAGAACAACGACACCTACATCGTCGACAATCTCGGCGACACCGTCAGCGAGGATGGCGGCAACGGCACCAACGACACGGTCAAGTCGTCGGTCTCCTTCACCCTCGGCGCCGGTCTGGAACACCTCGTTCTCACCGGCGGCGGCGCGTCCGACGGCACCGGCAACAGCGGCAACAACAAGCTCACCGGCAACGACGCCGCCAACCATCTGCTGGGTCTTGGCGGGAACGACACCCTCACGGGCAACGGCGGTGACGACATCCTGGAGGGTGGCAACGGCAACGACACGCTGCGGGGCAACATCGGCAACGACGTCCTCAACGGCGGCGACAATGACGACGCCCTGTTCGGCGGCACCAACAACGACACGCTGGAGGGGAACTCCGGCAGCGATACGCTCTATGGCGAGGACGGCAACGACACGCTCGACGGCGGTGACGGCGCCGACGTGCTGCGCGGCGGCAAGGGAAAGGACGTCGTCACCGGCGGCGAGGGTGCCGACGCCTTCGTGTTCGACAGCGCGATTTCCGCCTCCGGCAACGACACGCTCACCGATTTTCTCACCGGCTTCGACCACATCGAGCTCGATGACTCGGCCTTCACCGCACTGACGGCGGGCGTCGCCCTTGGCGGGGCCTTCAACCTCGGCGCCGCGGCGAGCCAGGCCGACGACCGGATCATCTACGACGCGGTGACAGGCGCCCTGCGCTACGACGCCGACGGGACCGGCAACGGCGCCGCGATCCAGTTCGCCACGCTCTCCGGCGCCCCGTCGCTCAGCGCGTCGGACTTCGTGGTGGTGTGACACGGGAAACCCGTGGGCCTTCGAAACGGCCGGTGCGGAAACGCGCCGGCTTTTCTTTTGCCTTTCCCGCCTCGCCTGCCTATGAATGGCGCCCGAACCTGCGGTTCGTGACCGCCCTCTCCGGAGCCTGCCTTCCATGACTTCCGATACGCTTCGCCCGACCCCGCGTCCCGGCGTGATGGAGATCGACGCCTACGTACCGGGGCGGTCCAAGGCGGCGCCGGGCGTCAAGCTGCACAAGCTTTCGTCCAACGAGACGCCGCTCGGGCCGAGCCCGGCGGCGATCGAGGCCTACCGCGCGCTTTCCGGCAGGCTGGAGCTCTACCCGGACGGATCGGCGACCGAACTGCGCGAGGCGATCGCCGCCGCGCACGGGCTGAATGCAGCCAACATCGTCTGCGGCAACGGCTCCGACGACCTCCTGGAACTCCTCACCAAGGCCTACATCGGGCCGGGCGACGAGGGCCTCTACAGCGAGTTCGGATTTCTCGTCTACAAGATCGCGATTCTGGCCGCCGGCGGCACGCCCGTCATCGCGCCGGAGACGGACTTCACCGCCAATGTCGACGCGCTGCTGGCCGCCGTCACCGACCGCACCAAGATCGTCTTCCTCGCCAATCCGAACAATCCGACCGGCACCTACCTGCCGATCACCGAGGTGAAGCGCCTGCATGCCGGGCTGCCGAAGTCGGTGCTGCTGGTGCTCGACGCCGCCTATGCGGAATATGTGCGCACCAACGACTACGAGTCCGGCATCGAGCTCGTGTCCTCGGCCGACAACGTCGTGATGACCCGCACCTTCTCCAAGATCCATGGCCTTGCGGCGCTGCGGATCGGCTGGATGTATGGCCCGGCCCATGTCGTCGACGCGGTCAACCGCGTGCGCGGCCCGTTCAACGTCTCGGCCGCGGCGATCGCCGCCGGCACCGCGGCGATCAGGGACCGCGCCTTCATGGAAGAGGCCGTGACCCACAACAACCACTGGCTCGAGATCGTCACCCGCGAGATCGGCGATCTCGGCCTCGAGGTGACGCCGAGCGTCGGCAATTTCGTGCTGATCCATTTTCCCGACGTGCCCGGCCGCAGCGCCGCCGACGCGGACGAGTTCCTCGTCTCGCGCGGCCTCGTGCTGCGCCGGGTTTCCGGCTACGGGCTGCCGAACGCCCTGCGGCTGACCATCGGCTCGGAAGAGGCCAACCGCGCGGTGATCGCCGCCCTGGCAGACTTCGTGAAGGACGGCGCACGGTGACGAGCGAGGCAACCCCGGCGCCGATGTTCCAGCGCATCGCCATCATCGGCATCGGCCTGATCGGCTCGTCGATCGCCCGCGCCGTGCGCACGCGCGGCCTGGCCGGCCACATCGCCATCGCCGACCGCTCGGCCGACCATCTGGAGCGGGCCGAGGCGCTTGGCCTTGGCGACAGCTGCATGCCGGCGCCGACGCCGCGGTCATGGGCGCCGATCTCGTGATCTCCTGCGTCCCGGTCGGCGCCTCGGCCGACGTGGCGAAAGTGATCTCCCGCGATCTGGCGCCCGGCGCGATCGTCAGCGACGTCGGCTCGGTGAAGGCGGCCGTGGTGCGCAACATGGGCCCGCATCTGCCGGGCCACGTGCATTTCATCCCCGGCCATCCGGTCGCCGGCACGGAGTTTTCCGGCCCGGACGCCGGCCTGCCGGACCTGTTCGTCAACCGCTGGTGCATCCTGACGCCGCCGGAGGGCGCCGATGCGGACGCCGTCGCGCAGCTCACCGCCTTCTGGAGCGCGCTCGGCGCCAATGTCGAGTGCATGGGCGCGGAGCACCATGACCTGGTGCTGGCAATCACCAGCCACGTGCCGCATCTGATCGCCTACAACATCGTCGGCACCGCCGACGATCTGGAGACGGTGACCCAGTCGGAGGTGATGAAATTCTCCGCCGGCGGCTTTCGCGACTTCACCCGTATCGCGGCGTCCGACCCGACCATGTGGCGCGACGTGTTCCTCAACAACCGCGAAGCGGTGATCGAGGTGCTCGGCCGCTTCACCGAGGACCTGATCGCCTTGCAGCGGGCGATCCGCTGGGGCGAAGGCGACAAGCTGTTCGAGCTGTTCACCCGCACCCGCGAGATCCGGCGCGGCATCATCAGCCTCGGCCAGGAAACCGACGCGCCCGACTTCGGCCGCGGCAAGGGTCGGTGACGGCGGCCAGGCAAGGCCCGCCTTGCCGAGCCGTTCGTCGTCTCAGAGCCCCAGCAGGATCGCACCCGTCGCCACGACGACGCAGGCGATGCCCCGTCGCAAGGTGAGGGTTTCGCCCAGAAACATCCGGCCGATCAGGATCGCGAAGATCACGCTCGTCTCGCGCAGCGCCGCGATCGGCCCCGTCGGGCCGAGGTAGAAGGCCGCGATCACCGCGCCATAGGCGAGCGCGGCGGCAAGCCCGCCGCCGAGCGCCGTCCAGGTCTCCCGCTGTTGCAGATCCACGGCCAGTCCGCCTCGAGCGACGGCGACCACCACCGGCAGCAGCGTGCCGTAGCCGACCAGAACCCAGACCGTATAGGCGCCGCTGTGGCCCGACAGGCGCACGCCGATGGCATCGACCATCACGTAGCTCGCGATGAAGACGCCGGTCGCCAGCGCCAGCAGCACCGACATGGGATCGGCGCGGCCCTTTCCGGACGACAGGGTCATGATGCCGGCCGTGACGAGCAGCACCCCGGCCATCTGCCAGAGGCCCACCGCTTCCCCTGCGAAGGCCAGCCCGCCGAGCGTCACCAGCAGCGGCACGCTGCCGCGCACGATCGGATAGACCTGCCCCAGTTCCCCGCGCCGGTAGGCGGCGACGAGGAACAGGCTGTAGCCGGTCTGGAGAAGCGACGAGAGCGCGATCGCGGGCCACGCCGCCGGTGCGGGAAGCGGCAGGAGGAACAGGAACGGAATCGCGACCGCCGTTCCCGACATGCTCATCACCGTTACGGTCCAGAGCCGGTCGGCGCCGCCGCGCAGGAAGGCGTTCCAGGTGGCGTGCAGCAGCGCGGCAAACAGGGCGAGGCCGATGACGGCGGGACTCACCGTGCCACCGCGCCGGCGATGAGGCAGGATGCCGCCGCACGCGCGTCGGTGATCGCCGCCGCGACGCCCTGCCCCGCCTGCGCCATCAGCCTCGCGCCTTCAAGCAGCAGCAGGACTACCGGCACAACTCGCCCGTCTGGTGGAGATGAACGTCGGGTGCAACGGCCGCGGCGTGCCACCCGTGCCCTCACTGCGCCGCCGCGATGACCGGGTGATCGACCCGGTCGCCGGGGGCAAGGCCGATCTTTGCGGCGGTGCCGGCAACGAGTTCGAGGACGAAGCGGACCGGCACGCCGGAGCCGATCATCCGCTCCGACAACGGCTCGGTGTTCGCGGCAATCGTCGCGACCCGGCCGTTCTTCTCGATGAAGATGATGTCGAGCGAGATGTAGGTGTTGCGCATCCAGAAATGCGCCGGCGCCACCCGCTCCATGTCGAACAGCATGCCGTGATCGGGCGCCATCTCGCGCCGGTACATCAGGCCTTCGCTGCGCTGGTCGGCGGTGAGCGCCAGTTCCACGGCATAGCGGTGGACGCCACCGGCGGTGGTGACCGTCAGCTCGCTGCGTTGCGCCGCGGCCGAGGCCGCCGTGCTCTCCGGCGCGGCGCGACCGCCGGGGCCGCGCCACCGCCCTCGCCCATCGCCTGCCGGGC
>NZ_MCRJ01000060.1 GCF_001720135.1 Methylobrevis pamukkalensis | reverse complement strand
GATGGCTTGAAAGGCTGCAACGTATTGATTCCGCGGGAGCTTCCCGGCTGGAAGAGGCATGCTCCGGGAGCTTTCGGATCCGCCGCTGACGCGAGACCACCGCTGCGACGTCCCGTCAGGCCCGGCCCACGCCATCAGGCGATCTGATGCTGCGGTGCAAAATCGCGACGCGCGGGTCCGCCGCGGCGACCACGGACTGCCTGCAGCGGCATGTTCACCGCCGGCAGTCCCGGTCGCTCGTTGGTCACTCGGCCGCTGCACGGCGCGGGCGGCGTGCGAGCAGGGACTTCAGATAGCGGGCCGTGTGCGAGCGCTCCGCGTCCACGATGTCCTCGGGCCGCCCCGCCGCCACGATGGTGCCGCCGCCATCGCCGCCTTCCGGGCCGAAGTCGACGATCCAGTCGGCGGTCTTGATGACCTCCAGATTGTGCTCGATGACGGCGACGGTATTGCCCTGGTCGACGAGTTCGTGCAGCACCTCGAGAAGTTTCGCCACGTCGTGGAAATGGAGGCCGGTGGTCGGCTCGTCGAGGATGTAGAGCGTGCGGCCGGTGGCGCGGCGCGACAGTTCCTTCGCCAGCTTCACGCGCTGGGCCTCGCCGCCCGACAGCGTGGTCGCCTGCTGGCCGACCTTGACGTAGCCGAGGCCGACGCGGGCGAGCGTCTCCATCTTGTCGCGCACCGCCGGCACCGCCTGGAAGAACTCGGCGGCCTCGTCGACGGTCATGTCGAGCACGTCGGCGATCGACTTGCCCTTGAAGGCGACATCGAGGGTCTCGCGGTTGTAGCGCTTGCCCTTGCAGACGTCGCAGGTGACGTAGACGTCCGGCAGGAAGTGCATCTCGATCTTGATCAGGCCGTCGCCCTGGCAGGCCTCGCAGCGGCCGCCCTTGACGTTGAAGGAGAAGCGGCCCGGCTGGTAGCCGCGCGCCTTGGCTTCCGGCAGGCCGGCGAACCACTCGCGGATCGGCGTGAAGGCGCCGGTGTAGGTCGCGGGATTCGACCGCGGCGTGCGCCCGATCGGCGACTGGTCGATGTCGATGACCTTGTCGAGGAACTCGAAGCCGTCGATCCGGTCGTGCGGGGCGGCCTGCTCGCGCGAGCCGTTCAGCCGCCGCGACGCGGCGCGGAACAGGGTGTCGACGAGGAAGGTCGACTTGCCGCCGCCCGAGACGCCGGTGACGCAGGTGAAGGTGCCGAGCGGAATCTCGACGTCGACATTCTTCAGATTGTTGCCGCGCGCGCCGACGACCTTGATCCGCTTGGTGCGCGAGATCAGCCGCCGGCCTTCCGGCACCGGCACGGCGAGGGCGCCGGACAGATACTGTCCGGTGAGCGACGCCGGATTGGCGAGGATCTCCGGCGGGGTACCCTCGGCGACGATCCGCCCGCCGTGGATGCCCGCGCCGGGGCCGACGTCGACCACCCAGTCGGCGGCGAGGATCGCGTCCTCGTCATGCTCGACCACGATCACGGTGTTGCCGAGGTCGCGCAGGTGCTTCAGCGTCTCGATCAGCCGGTCGTTGTCGCGCTGGTGCAGGCCGATCGACGGCTCGTCCAGCACGTAGAGCACGCCGGTGAGGCCGGAGCCGATCTGCGAGGCGAGGCGGATGCGCTGGCTTTCGCCGCCCGACAGGGTGCCGGAGGCGCGCGACAGGGTCAAATAGTCGAGGCCGACGTCGTTGAGGAACTTCAGCCGGTCGCGGATTTCCTTGAGGATGCGGCCGGCGATCTCGTTCTGCTTGTCGCTGAGGCGGGCGGGCAGGTCATCGAACCAGGTGGCGGCCGTGCGGATCGACTTCACGCCGACCTCGCCGATGTGCAGGCCGTCGATCTTCACCGCCAGCGCCTCGGGCTTCAGCCGGTAGCCGTGGCAATGCTCGCAGGGGTGATCGGACTGGAAGCGCGACAGTTCCTCGCGCACCCAGTCGGAATCGGTCTCGCGCCAGCGCCGCTCGATGTTGGTGACGACGCCCTCGAAGGTCTTCGAGGTGCGGTAGGAGCGCACGCCGTCGTCATAGACGAACTCGATCTCCTTGCGGCCGGAGCCGTGGAGGATGACGTCGCGGACCTCCTCGGGCAGCTGGTGCCAGGGGGTCGCCATCGACACCTTGAAATGCCGGCTGATCGCCTCGAGCGTCTGGGCATAGTAGGGCGAGGTCGCGCCGGTCTTCGCCCAGGGCAGCACCGCGCCTTCCTTCAGCGACAGGTGCGCGTCGGGCACCACCAGCTCGGCCTCGAAGCGCAGGGTCGTGCCGAGGCCGTCGCAGTGGGGGCAGGCGCCGAAGGGATTGTTGAAGGAAAACAGCCGCGGCTCGATCTCCGAGATGGTGAAGCCGGAGACCGGGCAGGCGAATTTCTGGGAGAAGATGATCCGCTCGGGGGCGCCCTTCTCGTCGGTGCGGTCGGCGAACTCCACCACGGCGATGCCGTCGGCAAGGCCGAGCGCGGTCTCGAAACTGTCGGCAAGCCGGGTCGCGATGTCGTCGCGCACCACGAGGCGGTCGACCACCACGTCGATGTCGTGCTTGAGCTTCTTGTCGAGGGCCGGCGCCTCGGCGATCTCGGTCAGCGTGCCGTCGATCTTGACGCGCTGGAAGCCCTTCTTCTGCAGCTCGGCGAGCTCCTTGCGATACTCGCCCTTGCGGCCGCGCACCATCGGCGCAAGCAGGTAGAGCCGGCTGCCCTCGGGCAGCGCCAGCACCCGGTCGACCATCTGGCTGACCGTCTGGCTCTCGATCGGCAGGCCCGTGGCCGGGGAATAGGGAACGCCCACGCGCGCGAACAGCAGGCGCATGTAGTCGTAGATCTCGGTGACGGTGCCCACGGTCGAGCGCGGGTTCTTCGAGGTGGTCTTCTGCTCGATCGAGATCGCCGGCGACAGGCCGTCGATCTGGTCGACATCCGGCTTCTGCATCATCTCCAGAAATTGCCGGGCATAGGCCGACAGGCTCTCGACATAGCGGCGCTGGCCCTCGGCATAGATCGTGTCGAAGGCGAGCGACGACTTTCCGGAGCCGGACAGGCCGGTCATCACCACGAGGCTGTCGCGCGGCAGGTCGAGATCGACGTTCTTGAGATTGTGTTCGCGCGCGCCGCGGATCGAGATCACGCGCTGGCCTGCCTCGTGCCGGTCTTTCTTCGCCATCTTCACCCGTCGCTCCATCGCCGGCCGTGCCCGAGCCTCAAAGATTGCCGAGCCGCCGGAAACACCGGATCGGTCGGTCTGCTCATGCGCGCAGAGCCGCCGACACCACGTCATCTGTCGGATATCGGTCCGCGCCGCGGGTCTCACGGGAAAACCGCCGGGGACAGGCCGCTCCGCCGGAATATAGGCTGGACGCAGCCGATCCCAAGTGGCATGTTGTGAACGTATCAGGAACATTTTGGCGCTGCGAGCGAAATCTCGCGCCTGTGGAGAAAAAGGCGCAGACCGGGGCTCAGGGTACCGGCACCGGACGATTGCGTGTATGGGTCGGGGTCCGTCGACCGCACAGGGCGGGCGGCGACGGCGTATGCAGAGACAGCGTATGCAGAGACGAGGAGCGAAGCCATGGCGGGCAGCGTCAACAAGGTCATCCTGATCGGCAATCTCGGTGCCGACCCCGAAATCCGGCGGACGCAGGACGGCCGGCCGATCGCCAACCTGCGCATCGCGACGTCCGAAAGCTGGCGCGACCGCAGCAGCGGCGAGCGGCGCGAGAAGACCGAGTGGCATCGCGTCGTGATCTTCAACGAGGGCCTGTGCAAGGTTGCCGAGCAGTTTCTGCGCAAGGGCTCCAAGGTCTACCTCGAGGGTCAGCTGCAGACCCGCGAGTGGGAAGACCAGGGCGGCCAGAAGCGGTTCTCCACCGAGGTCGTGCTGCAGGGCTTCAATTCCACGCTGACCATGCTCGACGGGCGCGGCGAGCGCGAGGGCGGCGGGGACTTCGGCGGCGGTGGCGGCGGCTCCGACTATGGCCGTTCCGGCCCGATGGACCGCGGCGCCTCCGGGGGAGGCAGCTCGTCGGCCTCGCGCGGCGGATCCAGCGGCACGGCCTCGTCCGGCGGCGGCAGCCGCGGCGGTTTCGCCTCCGACATGGACGACGAAATTCCGTTCTGAGGGGATCTTGTCGAGCCGGCCTCGGGGCAGGGCGGGGCGCCCCGCGTTGTCGGAAGAACAGCCGGCCGGTTGATCGAAGCCGGTCGGAGATTTCGCGCGCGCGATGAGCGGTCTCAGTTGCGCGGTGCGCCGCCCGGCGTTGTCAGAAACAGGCCGACGCCGAGCCCCTCCACTTCCAGAAACGTGACGCCGCCGTCCTCGAAGGCACGCCGGACCAGTGTGGCGCTGGCACGGTGCAGATCGTGCGCGCCGGTCTCGTAGTCCTTGATCGTGCTGCGGGACACCTCGGCCCGCTCGGCGAGATCCGACTGGCTCCAGGCCAGAAGCCCCCGCGCGCCGCGGCAGGCGGCGGGCGTGAGAATCCTCGGCTTTGTCTCTTGAACCATCTTCATCATCACCCATATTGATCGATATTGATCCAATATGGTGATTTTGATTTCAAGATCCAGTCCCGAGGAGATTGCCCGTGCCGCATGAGACCCCCCTAATCTCGACGATCGTCGCGGGCCTCGTTCTGGCATTCCTCTTCGGGGCCATCGCCAACCGCTTCCGGCTGCCGCCGCTGGTCGGCTATCTCGTTGCCGGCGTGCTGGTCGGGCCGCATACGCCGGGCTTCGTCGCCGACCAGTCGCTTGCGCCGGAACTGGCCGAGATCGGCGTCATCCTGCTGATGTTCGGCGTCGGCCTGCATTTCTCGCTGAAGGACCTGATGTCGGTCCGCTTCATCGCGGTGCCGGGGGCGATCGTGCAGATCGGCTTTGCCACCCTGCTCGGCTGGGGGCTGGGCTGGGCCATGGGCTGGCCGCTCGGCGGCAGTCTGGTGTTCGGGCTCGCCCTGTCGGTCGCGTCCACGGTCGTGCTGCTGAAGGCCCTGCAGGAGCGGCGGCTGGTGGAGACCGAGCGCGGCAAGATCGCCGTGGGCTGGCTGATCGTCGAGGACCTCGCGATGGTGCTCGCGCTGGTGCTGATCCCGGCGGCCGCCAGTCTTGCGGGCAATACCAACGTCGCGGCCGATCCGCTTGCCATCCTCATCAACCGGCTCGCGGGGGTCGATCTCGGCATTTCCGGCGTCCTCGGCGTGACCCTGTTCAAGGTGACGGCCTTCGTCGGGGTGATGCTGGTGATCGGGCGCCGGGTGATTCCGTGGACGCTCCACCGGATCGCGCACACCGGATCGCGCGAACTGTTCCGCCTCGGCGTTCTCGCCATCGCCCTCGGCGTCGCCTTCGGGGCGGCCCAGCTGTTCGGCGTCTCGCTGGCGCTCGGTGCCTTCTTTGCCGGCATGATCCTGTCGGAGAGCGAACTCAGCCACCGCGCGGCGCAGGAGAGCCTGCCGCTGCGCGACGCCTTCGCCGTGCTGTTCTTCGTCTCGGTCGGCATGCTGTTCGATCCGACCATCGTCGTCGAGAGCCCGCTGCCGCTGATCGCCACCGTCGCGATCATCGTCGTCGGCAAGTCGCTCGCCGCCTTTGCGATCGTGCTGATGTTCCGCCGCACGGTGAGCACGGCCCTGACGATCTCGGCCAGCCTCGCGCAGATCGGCGAGTTCTCGTTCATCCTCGCCGAGCTCGGCGTCGGTCTCGACCTGCTTCCGTCCGAAGGGCGCGACCTGATCCTCGCCGGCGCGATCCTCTCGATCATCCTCAACCCGCTGATCTTCTATCTCTGCGACCGGATGAAGCCGGCGCTGGAGGCGCGGATCATCCGCGCCGCGCCGGCGGCAGCAGCCCCCGCGAAGGTGGCGCCGGCCGAGCCGGCTGATCCTGAGACCGCTGCGCCGGCGATGCCGGATCTGGCAAGCGCTTCCGATCCCGCCACCATCGACACGTCGTCTCCGACTTCAGGTGACCGTGACCCAGCCGCGGCGGAGCCCGTTGCCGAGCCGGAGCCGGCCGCGGCGGAGGCCGGCACCGCCGATGACGACGAGGAAGTCCTGCCGACGACGCTCACCGGTCACACGGTTCTGGTCGGCTTCGGACGGGTCGGCAGTCTGGTCGGCGCGGCGCTCCAAGCTTCCGGCGATCCGCTGCTGGTGATCGAGGACGCCGACCAGCGGGTGAAGGCGATCCGCAAGGCCGGCATCGAGGTGGTCGTCGGCAACGCGGCCAACGCCGACGTCCTCGCGCTCGCCAACCTCGCGGCGGCCAGGAGCGTCATCATCGCGATCCCGGAGTCCTTCGAGGCGGGGCAGGTCGTGTCGAAGGCCCGTGCCGCCAACCCGGCGATCCTGATCATCGGCCGCGCGCATTCCGACGCCGAGGTCGAGCATCTCTCCGACCTTGGCTGCGACACGGTGATCATGGGCGAGCGCGAGATCGCACGCGGCATGATCGAGCGCGTCCGCCGGCCTGAGGAGATTGCAGCCGAACCCGGCGTCAGCCTTGCGGATGAGGACGCCGCAGCGTCCGATCCGTCGCCCGAGCCCGGATCCGAGCCCGCGACACCCGAGCCCGCGACACCCGAGCCGCGTGGCGCAGGCTCGACGCCGCCAGCCGCTGTCTGATATCAAAAAGGCATGGCGACGCGCGAACCCACGGACCTCGACATGACGGCATCGGAGCGGCAGCTCCGGTCGGGCGTCGGTCTGCGCAGCGCATTCGCCGTGGTCGCGCTGATCGGTGCCTATCTCGGCTTCCTCCTGTCGGGCACCGGTGCCGACATTCGCCGGCCCCATCCGGGGGCGGCGGTGCATGTCACGCAGGCCGGGGAGCATCTCTCCGCCCGCGAGACCACCCGCACTTTTCTCGACGCCGAGCGGCCCGATCCGCCGCGCCGCGCCGTACCGCCGCCGCCCGGTGGGCTGACCCCCGACGCGTCCGTTCTCCTCGGCCGGCTGTCCGCCGCGCTCCTCGCGGTGTTTCCGGCCGCAGATGGTCCCCTCGGCACATCGCATCCGCGTGCCCACGGGCCGCGAGCCCCTCCGTCCGTCACCGCCTGATCCTCGCTTCGATCTATGGCGCGCCCACGCCGCCGGCCCTTGCGCCGGCGGCAGCGGTTGCATGCACGGACATGTCCATGAAGACCTCACCCTTTCTGGTGGCCACCTATGCCATCATCATCCTGCTCGGCCTCCTGACGGCCCTGCCGAACGTCCTTCCCCAGTCCGCCCTCGACCGGATGCCCGGCTTCCTGCCGCAGGACCGGGTTTCGCTCGGCCTCGACCTGCGCGGCGGCTCGCATCTCGTGCTCGAGGTCGACAGCGCCGAACTCGTCAAGGAACGGCTGCAGACCGTGATGCAGGACGCGCGCGCCGCGATCCGCACGGCGGGCATCACCGACACCACCTTCCGCCGCGGCGGCAACGACGTCGTCGTCAACCTCGGCAACGGCGCCGACCGAAACGCCGCGCTTGCCGCCCTGCGCCCGCTGGCGACCAATGTGGGTCTCTCCGGCGCTTCGGATCTCGCCTTCGGCGGCAGCGGGCAGACGATCACCGTCTCGCTCACGGAGGCCGGCATCACCGACCGCACCAGCGCGGCCGTGGAGCAGAGTCTCGAGATCATCCGCCAGCGCATCGACCAGGTCGGCGTGTCGGAACCGACGATCCAGCGCGTCGGTGCCGACCGAATCCTCGTGCAGCTGCCCGGTGTCCAGGACCCGGCGCGCATCCGCGAACTGCTCGGCTCCACCGCCAAGATGTCGTTCCATCTCCTCAGCGATTCCATGGTCGGCGACCGGGTGCCGCCCGGCGTCAGCCTGCTGCGCGACGACGAGGGGCGCAGCTATCCGGTGGACGACCGGGTGGAACTGGGCGGCGACCGCCTGACCGACGCCCGCGTCGGCTTCGATCCGACCACCAACGAGCCGATGGTCTCCTTCCGCTTCGACACGACGGGTGCGGCGCGCTTTGCCGAGATCACCCGTGCCAACGTCGGCAAGCCCTTCGCCATCGTGCTCGACAACAAGGTGCTGTCGGCGCCGGTGATCCGCGAGCCGATCACCGGCGGCTCCGGGCAGATCTCCGGCAGCTTTTCGGTGCAGACCGCCACCGACCTTGCCGCGCTGCTGCGCGCCGGCGCCCTGCCGGCCAAGCTGACGGTGATCGAGGAGCGGACGGTCGGTGCCGACCTCGGGTCCGACGCGATCTCCATGGGCATCTACACCGGCCTGATCGGCTTCGGCCTCGTCGTCTGCTTCATGCTGCTGCTCTATGGCAGCTGGGGCCTGCTCGCCAATCTCGCGCTGTCGCTCAATGTCATCCTCACGTTTGCGGGCCTCAGCCTGCTCGGCGCCACGCTGACGCTGCCCGGCATTGCCGGCATTGTGCTCGGCATCGGCCTTGCGGTCGACGCCAACGTGCTGATCAACGAGCGCATCCGCGAGGAAACCCGCAAGGGACGCAGCGCCATCGCCGCGCTCGATGCCGGCTTCCGGCGGGCCTATTCCACCATCGTCGACAGCAACGTCACGGCGCTGATCGCCACCGTGCTGCTGTTCTGGTTCGGCTCCGGACCGGTGCGCGGCTTTGCCGTCACCATGGGCCTCGGCATCGCGATCTCGATGTTCACGGCGGTGTCGATCGTGCGCGTGGCGATGCTGTCGATCGTGGTGCGGCGCAAGCTGAAGGTCCTGAACATCCGGCCGCTGTTCGGCTTCAGGCTGGTGCCGGAGGGCACCAGCATCGACTTCATGAAGGCGCGCTTCTTCGGCATCGGCCTGTCGCTGGTGCTGTCGCTTGCCTCGGTGGCGCTGTTCATCAGCCCCGGCCTCAACTACGGCGTCGACTTCCGCGGCGGCATCCAGATGGAGGTGGTGACGGACGGCCCGGCCGATCTTGCCGGCTTCCGCTCGGGCCTCGACGGCCTCGGCCTGGGCGAGGTGGCGCTGCAGGAGTTCGGCAGCCCGAACCATCTGCTGGTGCGCGTCGAGCGTCAGCCGGGCGGCGAGGAGGCCCAGACCACGGCGGTGGAGCAGCTGCGCGGCGAGATCGTCCGGATCGACGACAGCGCCCGCATCGAGCGCACCGAAGTGGTCGGCCCGAAGGTCTCGGGCGAACTCGCCACCGCCGGCATCCTCTCGGTGGTGCTCGCGAGCATCGCGATGCTGATCTACATCTGGGTGCGCTTCGAGTGGCCCTTCGCCGTCGGCGCGATCGCGACGCTGATTCTCGACGTGACCAAGACGGTCGGCTTCTTCGCGCTCACCGGCCTCGACTTCAACCTCACGGCGATCGCCGCGCTGCTGACCCTCGTCGGCTACTCGGTGAACGACAAGGTGGTGGTCTACGACCGGATGCGCGAGAACATGCGGCTCTACAAGCAGATGCCGCTGCGCCAGCTGATCGATCTCTCGATCAACGAGACGCTGGCGCGCAGCCTCTACACCTCGATCACGGCCTTCCTCGCCCTGCTGCCGATGGCGATCTGGGGCGGCAGCGCGGTGGAGAGCTTCGCGGTGCCGATGATGTTCGGCATTGTGATCGCGGCGTCGTCGTCGGTGTTCATCGCCGCGCCGATCCTGCTGTTCCTCGGCGACTGGCGTCGCCGCCGGGCGGGGGCGCAGGCGGAAAGCGTGACCGGCGAGACGGCCTGATCCGGCAACGGAGCGGCGACTGTCCGCGCCGTCTCTCGCGTCCGCCCCGTTCCGAAATGCCGGAGCGGGGCGGGCGCGGACGGTGGATTTTCCGATGTCCGAGTGGTGCCGGGCACGGAATCCGAGCTTTCAGGGCATGATTGTTGCGCAGACGTCACATTGCTTTGCCTTCCGGCGCGTCCGCTGATATTTTGGGCGCAACATGAAAGAGGCATGCTGTGCTTGAGCCGAGTGGTTCGCGCCGCGTGCAGGAGACAGGCTTTGACCGACGCGGGCGATCGAGACGACCGCGCAGACATTGCCGTCCGGAATCCGCCACCCGCTCCGGCGAATGGTGGTCCCCCGGCCGGCGGGATGAGCAAGCGGGCGGCACGACGCCGCAAGCGCCGTCCCCCGGGTGCGAAGGCATCCGCGGAAAAGAATGTCGCGCAGGAAAAGACCACGAACCGCGCGGCTGAGCCCGCGCGCGCCGACAATCGCGGCGCGCGGCCTCCCGCCGGCAAATCCCGACATCGCAAGCGCAGCGCCAAGCCGCAGGCCCAGCAGGGGCAGGGCGGAGATCTGCGCGGCCTGCGCGCGCCTTCCAGGCAAGGTTCGCAGGACGGCCGCGACGCCGCCTCGCGCGGCGCTGCGGAGACCGGCCGCGGCCACCGCGGCGGGCCCGCTCCCGCGCAGGACGACCGGTCCGGTGCGGCCAAGCGCGAGCCGACCGATTCGCGGCGCTACGACCGGCGCGGCGGCGCGCCGCAGTTCCGGGGGGCAACGAAACCCGGTCCGCTCTATGCCGCGCTTGATCTCGGCACCAACAACTGCCGGCTGCTGATCGCCGAGCCGCAGGACCGCGGCTTTCGCGTGGTCGATGCCTTCTCGCGTATCGTCCGCCTCGGCGAGGGCATCGGCCGCACTGGCCGGCTGTCGCAGCTGGCGATGGACCGCGCCGTCGACGCGCTGGCGGTCTGCCGTTCCAAGATGGCCGACCACGACGTGCGGCGGATGCGCCTGATCGCCACCGAGGCCTGCCGGGCGGCGGACAACGGCCCGCTGTTCCTCGATCGGGTCCACGCCGAGACCGGGCTGAAGCTCGAGATCGTCAACCGCGAGACCGAGGCGCGCCTTGCGGTCGCCGGCTGCGTCACGCTGGTCGACCCCTATGCCAAGGGCGTGCTGCTGTTCGACATCGGCGGCGGCTCCTCGGAACTCGTCTGGCTCGACCTTCGCGAGAAGGGCGACGCGCGCGGCTTTGCGCTGACGCGGTTCATCCGGGCGTGGACATCGCTGCCCGTCGGCGTCGTCACCCTGTCGGAACGCCACGGCGGCATCTCCGTCACCCGCGAGGTGTTCGAGGCGATGGTCCGCGAGGTCAACGCGATGCTCGACGATTTCGAGGGTGTCGAGGAACTCGGCGCGCTGATCAGCCAGGGCGGGATGCACATGCTCGGCACCTCGGGAACGGTGACCACGCTTGCTGGCGTTCACCTCGGCCTCAAGCGCTACGACCGCCGCAAGGTGGATGGCGTCTGGCTCAAATCCGACGATGTCGGTACGATGATCAACCAGTTGCTCGACATGCCCTTCGAGGAGCGAATCGCCAACCCCTGCATCGGCACCGACCGGGCGGACCTGGTGATGGCCGGCTGTGCCATCCTCGAGGCGATCCGGCGACGCTGGCCGTGCGAGCGGCTGCGGGTGGCCGACCGCGGCCTGCGCGAGGGAATTCTCGTCGAACTGATGGCCCGCGACGGCGTCTGGCGCCGCCGGGCCGTCGAACGCAGGGCGGGAGTGAACGCATGAGCGACGAAAAGCCGAAGAAGCCGAAGAAGGGCCGGATCGACACCGGCCTGAAGGTGCGGGTGAAGTCGGCCCGCGGCCGCACCGCCTCGTCGGCGCGCTGGCTCGAACGCCAGCTCAACGACCCCTATGTGGTGAAGGCCAAGAAGGAGGGCTGGCGCTCGCGCGCGGCCTTCAAGATCATCGAGATCAACGAGAAGTGTCATCTGCTGAAGCCAGGCCAGCGCGTCGTCGACCTTGGCGCCGCGCCGGGCGGCTGGAGCCAGGTCGTCGCCCAGAAGACCGGCTCGACGGCGGACCGGACCCTTGTCGTCGGCATCGACTATCTGGATCTCGATCCGATCCCGGGCGTGACGCTGCTGAAGAAGGACTTTCTGGACGAGGACGCGCCGGAGCAGCTGATGGCGGCTCTCGGCGGGCATCGCCCCGACATCGTCCTGTCCGACATGGCCGCGCCGACCACCGGCCACCACAAGACCGACTATCTGCGCACGATGCATCTCTGCGAGGTCGCCGCGATGTTCGCGCTGGACGTGCTCGCCCCCGGCGGCGCCTTCGTCGCCAAGGTGTTTCGCGGCGGCACCGAGACCGAACTGCTGGCCAAGCTGAAGCAGCATTTTGCCACCGTCGCCCACGTCAAGCCGCCGTCGAGCCGGCAGGAAAGCGTGGAGCTCTATCTGGTGGCGAAGGGCTTCAAGGGGCGGCAGAACGCGGCGGAGACCGACACGGTCGACGAGGGCTGAGCGGGCGCCGGAGAGGCTCCGCATGGCCGGCTCCACGGGCGCATTCCTGCCCCGCGAACTCCGCCTTTGCCAAGCGTCAAAACCGTGTTAATGACCGGCGCCATCTTCCAGCGCGACCAGGCAGCTGCGTTCCGGGCACCTCCCGCCGGGATCGAGTCGTCCTATCCAAGTGGTCGCGCACGACCCTCGACGGGAGTTTCTGGATGGCGATTTTCTTCAACCCCGCACATGGCGGATCGCTCGCGCTTACCTTCGACGACGTCCTTCTGACGCCGGGTCACTCCGAAGTGCTGCCGTCCGACACGGACCTGCGCACCCGCGTGACGCGCGAAATCGAGATCAACATCCCGATCATCTCCTCGGCGATGGACACGGTCACCGAGGGGCGCCTCGCCATCGCCATGGCCCAGGCCGGCGGCATGGGCGTCATCCACCGCAATCTCACGCCGACGGTGCAGGCCGAGCACGTCCGCCAGGTCAAGAAGTTCGAGAGCGGCATGGTCGTGAACCCGGTCGTGATCGGCCCGGACGCGACGCTCAAGCAGGCCCTCGACCTGATGAAGGCCAACAACATCTCCGGCATTCCGGTGGTGGAGAGTGCCGGCAACGGCGGCCAGCGCACCGGCCGTCTGGTCGGCATCCTCACCAACCGTGACGTCCGCTTCGCCACCAACCCGGGCCAGCCGGTGCGCGAGCTGATGACCCATGAAAATCTCGTCACCGTGCGCGAGGGCGTCAGCCAGGACGAGGCCAAGCGGCTGCTGCACCAGAACCGCATCGAGAAGCTGGTGGTCGTCGACGACGGCTACAACTGCATCGGCCTGATCACTGTCAAGGACATCGAGAAGGCGCAGCTCAACCCGAATGCCGCCAAGGACGATCAGGGCCGCCTGCGCGTCGCCGCCGCCACCACGGTCGGCGATGCCGGCTTCGAGCGCTCCGAACTGCTGATCGACGCCGGCGTCGACCTGCTAGTCGTCGACACCGCGCACGGCCATTCCGAACGGGTTCTGGAAGCCGTGCGCCGCGTCAAGCGCATCTCCAACCGCACGCAGATCCTGGCCGGCAACGTCGCGACCGCCGAGGCGACGCTGGCGCTGATCGAGGCTGGTGCGGACGCCGTGAAGGTCGGCATCGGCCCGGGCTCGATCTGCACCACGCGCATCGTCGCCGGCGTGGGCGTGCCGCAGCTGACCGCGATCATGGAATCGGTGCGGGCGGCCGCCGACCACGGCGTGCCGGTGATCGCCGACGGCGGCATCCGCTTCTCCGGCGACGTCGCCAAGGCGCTGGCCGCGGGCGCCGGCGCGTCATGATCGGCTCGCTGTTTGCCGGCACCGAGGAAAGCCCGGGCGAGGTCTATCTGCACCAGGGCCGCAGCTACAAGGCCTACCGCGGCATGGGCTCGGTGGGTGCCATGGCGCGCGGCTCGGCCGACCGCTACTTCCAGTCGGAAGTGACCGATTCGCTCAAGCTCGTGCCGGAAGGGATCGAGGGGCAGGTGCCCTACAAGGGGCCGATCGGCGGCGTGCTGCATCAGCTGTCCGGCGGCGTGCGCGCGGCCATGGGCTACGTGGGCGCGGCGACCATTCCCGACCTGCAGGAAAAGGCACGCTTCATCCGCATCTCGCCGGCCGGCATGCGCGAAAGCCACGCCCATGACGTGACCATCACCCGCGAGAGCCCGAACTATCCGGGCAACGTGTGATGACCACGGCCGCCGCGCTGCTCGCGGGCAGTGTCCTTGCCCAGATCGTCTGGACCTTCGCGGTGATGTTGTGGGCGGGCCGTGCCCGCTTTGCGGCGGCCCGCGCCGGCCGGGTCGATCTGGCGCGGATCGCGCTCGACAGCAGTGCGTGGCCGGATGACGTGCGACGTTGCGCCAACAACATGAACAACCAGTTCGAGACGCCGACGCTGTTCTACGCCCTGGCGCTGCTGGCGCTGGTGCTCGGCCTCGCCAGCCTGCCGCTGGCGCTGCTCGGCTGGGGCTTCGTCGCCACCCGCGTCCTGCACTCGCTGGCGCATGCCGGGCGCAACGATCTGATGACCCGGTTCAGGTTCTTCTTTGCCGGCGTCCTGATGCTGATGGTCATGACGATCCTGCTGGCCATCGACCTGGTCCGCGGGGCGGCCGTATCATGAAGGCCAAGTCATGAGAGATGGAGGGCGGATTTCCGCCGCGATCGAAATCCTCGGCGATCTCGAGGTCCGTCGGCGCCCGGTGCAGGACGCACTGAAGGACTGGGGCCTCACCCATCGCTTTGCCGGCTCCAAGGACCGCAACGCCATCGGCGGGCTGGTCTACGACGTGCTGCGGCGCCGCGCGTCGCTGGCCGCGATCATGGGCGCCGAGACGCCGCGGGCACTGGTGTTTGCCGCCTATGCCCTGATGTGGCGGCGCGGCCTCGAGGGCCTCGTGGCGGCCTGCGATCCGGAAGACCGCCACGCGCCGAAGGCGCCGGACGCCGACGAGGCGCAGCGGCTTTCCGCGGGAATGATCCCGGAGGAGGCGCCCGACCACGTCCGGGCCGATCTTCCCGAATGGCTGATGCCGTCGTTCCGGCGCGTCTTCGGCGAGGGCGTGGTCGGCGAGGGACAGGCGCTCGCCTCACGCGCCGGCGTGGACCTGCGCGTCAACACCCTGAAGGCCACGCGTGAGGAGGTGCTGGGCCTGCTCGAAGGCCTTGGCGCGGCGGCAACGCCATGGTCGCCAATCGGCCTGCGGATTGCCGCCGGCGAGGGCGACGAGAAGGCACCGCATGTGGTCTCCGAACTCGCCTACAAGCGCGGGCTCTACGAGATCCAGGACGAAGGCAGCCAGATCGCCAGCCTGATCGCCGCGGCCGGCGGCGCGAAGACGGTCGTCGATCTCTGTGCCGGCGGCGGCGGCAAGTCGCTGGCGCTCGCCGCCGCGCTCGGGCCGGCTGCCCGGATCCACGCCTACGACAACGACAAACGGCGGTTCGGCGACATCCTCGACCGGGTGGCCCGTGCCGGCGCCGACAGCATCGCCATCGTCGAACCCGGCGCAGGGGACCCGCTCGCCCGGCTCGACGGCACGGCGGATCTCGTCATCGTCGATGCGCCCTGCACCGGCACGGGCACGTGGCGGCGCCGGCCGGACGCCAAGTGGCGCCTTGCGCCGGGCGCGCTGGACATGCGGGTCCGCCAGCAGGCCGAGGTGCTGGACCGCGCCGCACGGCTGGTGCGGCCGGGCGGGCGGATCTGCTACGTCACCTGCTCGCTGCTGCCGGAAGAAAACGAGGACCGGATCGCGGCCTTCGTCGGCGGCCGGCAGGATTTTTCCGTCGCCGATGCATCCGGGATCTGGAAAGAGGCGACGGGAACGGAACTGCCCGACGGCATCGCCGTCAAGGTCGGCGGCGGCCGCGCGCTGCGCCTGACGCCGCGCCGGACCGACACGGACGGCTTCTTCATCGCGGTGCTGCATCGCCGCGGCTGAATGCCCCGGATCTACACATCGCCGTCACGGCGAATTGACCCCCGTTCTGTCGCCGGGAAGCATAGTCTCGGAGGAAAATCAGGACGGGGAGGATGGAATGCGCAAGACACTTGCCGTGATCATGGTGGCCGGGGGACTGTTTGGTGCGGCGGCGCCGGCCGGGGCGCAGGACATGCTGCGTTTTCTTGATCTCACCTCGGAGGACATGACCCGCGCCGATCTCAGCCGTGACGACATCATGGCGGCGATCGCCGCCGCGGGCCCCGGGTCACCGCTCGACTTCGCACAGCGCAGGCTCAACGGCGTCGATTTCTCCGGCCTCGATCTTTCGGGGGCGAACTTCACGGCCGCCAAGCTCAACGGTGCGAACTTTTCCGGTGCGCGCCTGCGCGATGCCCGGTTCGATCAGGCCTGGCTGCTCAAGGCCAACTTCACGAGGGCCAACCTTTCCGGCGCCCAGCTGTTCCAGGCGCAGATGCAGGACTCCATGCTCGACGGCGCCAATTTCTCCGGGGCCCGTCTTGCCTCGGACATGACCCGCGCCTCGCTGAAAGGCGCCAACCTCAGCGGCGTCGACTTCTCCGCCGACATGCGCAACCAGTCGATGGGCCTGATGCGCGGCGTCCTCACCAGCGCGAATCTCAGCGGCGCCGACCTGCGCGGTGCCAATCTCTCGCGGGCGATGGCCGAGTTCGCGAACTTCTCCGGCGCCGACCTGTCCGGTGCCAACCTCGCCATGCTCGAGGCGAGTGGGGCGCGTTTTGACGGTGCCAATGTCGAAGGCGCGGATTTCACCAAGGCCGAGGTCCAGTCTGCCCGCCTTGTCGGTCTTGCCGGCACGCCGCGAAATCTGGAGCAGTCGGTGGGACTCGAGAGCGCCGTGCGAAAGTGACGCTTTTCGCCAGCGCTGTGCTTCACTAGATTGTATGATGTTCGTTCTGCACTTATAACGATTATCGTGCGACGGGCACGGGCCCGCGCGCGAGGGATCGCTGCCAGGGGTCACCCTGCCGGCACGCCCGCTTTCGTGTCTTGTGCGAGGGACGCTCGACGCCATGCGACAGCCCGTGGCCATCCGTGTGCTGCCGCCCATCGTGGTGATCGGTGCCGTCGCCGTGCTGTGCTGGCTGATGCTCGCGGCGTGTGGCCTCGATCTCTTCGGTTGGCGGGTGGCGTGGTGCGGGGACGGCGGCTCGTCGATGGCCGCCTTCGCCCGCATTCATGCGCTCGAGGCGGAGGCGCGGGATCTGGAGACTGCCGCACGGGCCGCGGCCGACTGCCCAGCGCCGCCGCCGGCGCCGGAGGTGGTCGCGCAGGCCGCCGAGCCGGCACCTCCCGCACCAGCTGAACCTCTGCCGGAGGGGACCGAACTCGACCTTGGCGAGGACTTCGACCTGTCGCAGCTGGCAGGCTGCTGGAAGTCCACCAACTCGGAAATCCTGCTGGTCGACATGTCCGGCCGCGAGGTCGCAAAGCAGGTGATCACCTTCTGCTTCGATGCCGACGGCCGCAGCGGGCGCAAGATCGTGGATCCTGCCGGCCCGGACACCTGCGAGCCGGTGGCGATGGACGTCCTCCACGAGGACGGCATCCTCCGCTTCCGGCACGGGCAGATGTACTGCACCGGCCGCATTCCGAGCATCGTGCCGGGCCGGATCGAATGCCGCCCGGGCGATGCGCCCGAAAGCCCCGCCGTCTGCGACATGATCGACATCATCAACGGGGTTGACGAACCCCAAGAGGGCCGGATGCACGGCGAACGGTTCCGGCGCGTTGCAGGGCCCTGAGGATCGGGGAACAGGGAGTAGCATCCCGATCTGGCGGAGGACCGATCCGGCAGCGTCTCAGCGATCGCTTGATCCGACGATCCCGTCGATGTGGCGTGCCCGCGCCGCGATCTCGGCAACGAGAAGGCTGCGTTCCTCGGTGGTGATGCGGCCGGCACGGAAGGCTTCGTGGATCGCCATCATCACCGGCATGTCGCCGAGCCCCGTCGACAGCGCCGGCGGCAACGGCACCTTTGCGCTCATTTCCGCAACGCCCGCCTTGCGCCTTTCGCAGGAATGACCCTGCAGCGCCGGCTGGAGCAACCCGCAGATCAGGGCTCCGCCGGCCGCACCCTTGATCACATCGCCGAACCCGTCCCCGAAGACGTGGCCCACGACGGCGCCGACGCCGCCGCACAGGAGGGACAGATCGTCATGCGGCGGCACCCGGTAGATCTGCTCGGCAACCTGCTGCAGGACATCCACATAGGCCTCGACGCAGATGAAGTCGGCCACCACGCCGGCACAGGGCTCGATGAGGATGGCAAGATCGCCGTGGATGATGCCGTCGCGCCGGGCCGTCGGCGGAAACAGCGAGAGGGCTGCCGCGAGGCGCCGGTCGGTCGTCGTCAGCGGCTTGCACCAGCGCAGGACGTTGAGCTGCACGACGCTGGCAAATTCTGCGGCCGGCGCCGCTTGCGGCGCAGCGAGGGCGGTGGCGATCAGCACGGCAAGAACCAGCGTCTTCAGGGACCACATGGCGGATCGGCCTCCTCTGGCGCGCTCGCCTCGGCGATCGCGGCGTCGAGCGGATAGTCGGGCCGGCGGACCAGGAGCCGGCCGCCGGTCGCCTCGGCGATGCATCCAAGCGAGGCCGCCGCGCCGATCGCGACGACATCGACCGGGATGCCGGAGCCGACCGC
This sequence comes from Methylobrevis pamukkalensis, assembly GCF_001720135.1. Taxonomy (GTDB): domain Bacteria; phylum Pseudomonadota; class Alphaproteobacteria; order Rhizobiales; family Pleomorphomonadaceae; genus Methylobrevis; species Methylobrevis pamukkalensis. Next base: position 7,737 of record NZ_MCRJ01000060.1, on the reverse strand, counting down.
GCGGGCCGCGGCGCAGGGGTCGCCATCGCAGGTGTCGCGCCCGTCGGTGACCAGCAGGACGCGGCTTGCGCCGCCCTCGCGCGCGGCGGCGAGCGCGGCCTTCAGCGCCTCGGTCAGCGGTGTGGCCGGAACGGGGGCAAGGCCGGCAATGGCCGCGCGCAGGTCGCCATGGCGTGCGGGCGAATAGTCGCCGTGCCGTCTCACGCCGCGGCAGCCGGCAAAGGTGACGAGATCGAGGGTGGCACCGCCGAGGGCGCCATCGAGCGCGCTACCGACGGCGTCCTTCAATGTGTCGAGCCGCTTGCGCCCGCCGCCGTCGATCATGGCGTTGTAGCTTTCGCGTGCCGACCAGGCCTCCAGTTCGTCGCCCGACTGCATCGCCGTCTCCAGTTGGTCGACGATCCCGTCGTCGAGCTCTTCGGGCAGACCCATGCTGCGGGAATGATCGAGCGCCAGCACGAGGCGGCGCGGCGGCGTCTCTCCGGTGCGTGCGGGACAGGCGGTGTCTTCGCCGGGGGCTTCGGTTGCGGGGGCTGCGTCCGCGCTCTCGGAAGGGTCGTCACTTGTCGGTGGTTCTTGCGGAGTGTCGTCCGCCGGCTCGTCGCCGGGCGACTGTGCGATGTCCCCTGGCGGGGAGGGTGTCGGGGCAGGGGCCGGCAAGGGGGCAGGGGCAGGTTGTTGGCCCGGGGCCGGCGCTCCGGCGTCCGGCATTGTTCCCGGCACCGGCACCGGCATCGGCCCGGGTCGCCGCGTCGGCCCGCGCCTGCGCCGATCCGGGCGCCGATGGCGGAGCGCCACGACGGGGCAAGCCGGCGATGTTGCCCGGCAGGTCGGGCGATGCGGGAGCCGAGTCCGTACCCTGCCCGCCACGCTGCCTGCCGCAGGCGGCGGAGGCGAGGATGAGCCGGCTTTCCAGAAGCCGGATCTCGGCATCGAGATGCCCGAGCCGGATGTCACGCGCGGCGCCGGCCGTGGACGAGGCGACGCAGGCGCCGAAGGTCCATCCGGCGAGCGAGATGCCGCAGGCGGGCAGCATCAGCCATGCCAGCGCCAGCACGGCGGCCGAAAGGGCGAGCCAGAGCGGCCAGCGCCAACGCCGGGCATCCATGGTGTTCCGGGGCCGCGCCCGTGTCACAGCCGCCCCAGCCGCGCAATCTCGCCGTCGAGGCGGGCGATGTCGCTCTCGAGCCTGGCCACCTCGGTCGCCGTGTCCGGCCCGCCGGCTTGCAGCAGCGTCAGCCGGTCACGGGCCGCATCCCGCTCGCGGCGAAGGCGGTCGAGATCGCGTCGCTGGTCGGCGACCTGACGTTCGGCGGATACCCGGACGGCGCCAAGCTCTCGTGCAGCGCGACGGTTCGCCTCGGCGCGGTCGCGCTCCCTCTGCTCGGCCTGCCGGCGGGCCGAGGCCTCGCCGGCCAGCGTCGCGGTCTGGTGGGCGTAGAGCCCCGAGCCGCTGTTGCGGGCGGCGCAGGACAGGCTGTCCGTTGCCGGATTGCCGGTGCAGCTGCAGCCGCCCGGAGCGAGCGGCGCCAGCAGGGCGGCAATGGCAGCGAGGACAAGACGCCGGCTGCGGCGGGAAGGGCGGGACGAACCGATCTGGCATGCATGAGGCATCGCTCCCGGAACTGGACGATATCGGTGCCCGGCCGGCCTGCGGACCGGCCGACGGGCGTGCCGTCCGGTCAGACGCCGAGGCCGACCGAGGGCGGCACGCGGCTGTAGATGCGCGAGAGCTCGAGCTTGCGCGCCTCCAGCGTCGCCTTCTGTGCGCGCAACTGCCCGAGCCGGGATCCCGCCTCGACGGCGCCCTCCCGGTAGGCGGCATCGAGAACCTCGATGTTCTGGTCGACGTTGGCGATCTGGGTTTCGAGCGCCCGGATGTTGCTGCGGGCCGACGACAGCTCCGCGCGATACTGGGAGGCGGTCACGGCGCCGCTCGCCAGCTGACCGTTGAGGCGGGCGACCTTCGCCTCCTCGTCGGCGCGCACCCGGCCTGCCGCGTCCGCGATCTGGGCGTAACGGGCGATGTTGGCGTCGGCCTCGGCGATCACGCGCTGGTAGCGGGCCTGCGCTTCGGCCTCGGGCCTGACCTGCTGATTGACATTGTTGGCATAGAGGCCGCCGGCGACCGCCCCGGTTCCGCCGCCGATCAGGGCGGCCCGGCCGATCTGCTGGCTGTTGCCGCCCGCTGCGGCCATGATTCCCGCGCCCAGAAGCGCCCCGAGGGCCGCGCCGCCGAGCGCGCCCTGGGCAAGCCGCATGTTCTCCGTGCTGCGAAGCTGCTGCTCGGCCGGCGTCAGGTTGGCGTCGCCGGTTGTGGCACAGCCGGACAGCGGGTTTGACAGGAGTGCCGCAATGCAGGCGGCGGAAACGGCGGAGCGAATGGATTTCGAATGACCCGGCATGAATCTGGTGCCCCCGACTGCCTGCGAAATTTCAGGCGAAGGCAAGATTAGTTGCAGGTCGATAAAAATACAATTTTTAGTTTTACAAACCCGCCGGTTGGCGCGGGCGTGACCGGATGATCCGGCGAATGGATCGTCCTTTCAGGCGGTTGCACCGCCTGCCGGACTGTCCATGCCAATGCCGATCTCTCTTCGTATGCAACTCATAATTGCCGCTCGACATCGAAAGCGGCTGCCGGGAGTCCGCGACGCCAGCGATCGACCATCGTCACATAGGCGGCTTCCAGGCCGGCGACGAAGCGCGGCGTGTCGAACAGTTCGAGCCGGTCGCGCCCGTCGACGAGATGCCGGCGCATGCGGGCAAGGCGGGTCGGATCGCCGGCGAGCGCCGCCGCCTCGGCCTCGAAGGCCGCCTCGTCCGGCATGATCAGTTCCGAAAGCCCGACCGCCCGCAGCAGGCTGGCGGCCACCCGCGAAGGAAAGGCGCGGCCCGGCCGGGTCAGCACCGGCACGCCGGCCCAGAGCGCGTCCGACGCGGTGGTGTGCGAGCCGACCGGGAAGCTGTCGAGGCAGAGGTCGGCGAGAGGCAGGCGGGCAAGGTGCTTCGGGTTGTCCAGCGCGGGCGAGGGGATGATCCGCTCCGGCGCGATGCCGCGCGCGGCAAACACGCCCCGCAGGTTGCGGGTCGCCTCGTCGCTGTTGGAGAACAGCCACAGCACCGAGCCCGGGGTTGCGTCCAGGACGCGGGCATAGCTTGCGACGAGGTCCGGCGTCATCTTGTAGGGCTGGTTGAAGGAGGCATAGACGAAGGCCTCGCGCGGCAGGCCGAAGTCGGCCCGTTCAGGGCGGATCGGGTCGATGCGCCGGCGCCGGTCGTTGATCTGGTAGCTGCCGGGAAGCCGCACCAGCTTCTCGGTGAAGCCCTCGTCGCTGCCCGGCGGACAGACCACCGGATCGGCGATGAAATAATCGAGGGCGTCGCCCCCCGTGCTGCCCGGATAGCCGAGCCAGGAGACCTGCAGCGGGGCGGGGCGCAGGCCGACGACCGGTGTGCGTGATCCCGCCGTCCAGCCCTTGAGATCGACCAGCACATGCACGCCGTCGCGGGCGATGGCCTTGGCCATGTCGCCGTTCGAGAGGTTGCGCACCTCGATGAAATGATCGGCGGCGCGGCGGATGCGCTCGCGCATCGGCCCCTTGCCGGCCGGCGAATAGCAGTAGGCGTGAACCGAAAAGCGGCGCCGGTCGTGCAGTTCGAACAGTTCGGCGAGGAGATAGGCGGTGGCGTGCTCGTGGAAGTCGCTGGAGAGATAGCCTACGACGATCCGCTCGTCGGTTGCCGGTGGCGGCGGATGGTCGGGCCGCGCGCCGCCGGCGAAGATCTGGGCCGGATCGAGCCGGGTCTTGGTCCAGAAGCGGCGGGCATGGGCGAGGTGTTCGGCCGGGTCGTCGCTTTCGGAAATGGCAAGGAAGGGGGCGGGGGCATAGCGGCGGCGCTGTTCGTCGGTGAAGCCGGGGTGTCGGCCGAGCCGGTCCAGCGTGTCGTGGCGGACGAGATGGCGGGCGGCATCGCGCGCGCGCAGCCAGGCCGAATAGTGGCCGGGCTCCAGCTCCAGCGCCTTCTCCAGCGCCGTCAGACCCTCGGGCAGCCGCTGGCGCTCGGCGATGATGGTGTCGGCATACTTGTAGAAGAGCTGCGCGTTCTCGATGCCCGAAGCGATGGCCGCCTCCAGCATCCGGATCGCCTCGCCCGGCGCGCCGAGCTCGCTGGCGAGCGTCGCCATCACCAGATGCGCGTCCGCATGTTTCGGGTCGGTGTCGATGGCCCGGGCGGCAAGGCTGCCGGCCAGTTCCGCCCGGTCGAGCCGCATCGCCGCCCAGGCGGCCGACGACAGGGCGTCGACGGCGGCGGGATCGAGCGTGAACGCCTCGGTGTAGTGCCGCAGCGCCTCGACGAGATGGCCGGCCTCGGTCAGCACGTGACCGACGGTGACGTGCAGGGCAGGGTCCTGCGGCGCCAGCGCCAGGGCCTCCAGCCCCGCGGCGAAGGCGGCATCGAGATCGCCCGAGCGCCGCAGCAGACTCACCTGCGACTGCCGCAGCGCCATGTCCTGCGGCCGCAGCGCCGTCGCGCGGCCGTAGAGGGCGGCGGCTTCCTCGAGGAATCCGCCGTCCGCCAGCATGCCGGCGAGGAACACCAGCGGCTCGGCCCGCACGCCGTTGCGCACCAGATGGCCGCTGAGGAGATCGATCGCCTCGGCAACCCGTCCCGCGCGGCCGAGCGCCCGGGCTTTTGCCACCATCACCGTGTCGGTCTCGCCGCCGACCTTGATCGTCCGGTCGAAGGCGACAAGAGCCTCGTCGTTGCGGCCGGCGAGGCTGAGGGCGATGGCGAGCCGGCGCGAGGCGGCGGCATCGAGCGGCGCCGTCTCGACGATCCGCCGCAAGAGGGGCACCGCCTCCTCGGGGCTGCCGCTGTCGACCAGCGCTTGGGCCAGATTGCCGGCGGTCGCCATGTCGTCCGGGCGGGCCGCGAGCGCATGCTTCATGTGGATGATGCCGGCCGCCCGGTCGCCGCGCTGGAACAGGGCGACCCCCAGCAGATGGCGCAGGTTGGGGTCGTCCGGCGTCTCGTCGAGCAGGGTGCGGTAGACGTCGATGGCGGCGTCGGTGTCGCCGGCCTTGTGGCGGGCGACGGCTGCGGCGAGGCGGGCCTTGCGCCCGGCGGTGGTGTCCGGATCGGTCATCGTTCCTCCCGCCGGCCGCGCTCCGGTGATGACCGGCACGGACCGCGCGAATCCGCCGTTGTCGCGGTTCCATGCCATCGTTACCGGAGATGGCGCCGCGATGAAACAGCGCCGGGAACCGCCGATTTCGCATGGCTGCCCGGAGGCGTCAGGATTCTCCTTGCGTCCTGGGAAACCCTCGCCTAACCACTCGTCTTTGGAGCAGGGAAGGGCAGGCCGCTATGCATCACGACGGCATTCTCATCATCGATTTCGGCAGCCAGGTCACGCAGCTCATCGCCCGCCGCGTCCGCGAGGCCGGGGTCTACTCCGAGATCGTCCCCTTCCAGCTCGCCGAGGACGCCTTCCACCGCATGAAGCCGAAGGCGGTGATCCTGTCCGGCAGCCCGGCCAGCACCTCCGAGATCGGCTCGCCGCGGGCGCGCAGGTGGTGTTCGAGGCCGGCATTCCGGTGCTCGGCATCTGCTACGGCGAGCACACGATGTGCGCCCAGCTCGGCGGCAACGTCGAGCCCGATCCGCACCGCGAATTCGGCCGCGCCTTCATCGAGATTGCCGAGGACTGCAAGCTGTTCGAGGGGATCTGGGCCAAGGGCACCCGCCATCAGGTCTGGATGAGCCACGGCGACCGCGTGACCGCGCTGCCCCCCGGCTTCCGCGTGGTGGCCACCTCGCCCGGTGCGCCGTTCGCAGCTGTTGCCGACGAGAAGCGCCGCTTCTACGCCGTGCAGTTCCACCCCGAGGTCGTGCACACGCCCGACGGCGGCAAGCTGCTCGCCAATTTCGTGAAGAAGGTGGCCGGCTGCGCCGGCGACTGGACCATGGCCGCCTACCGTGACGAGGCCGTCGCGACGATCCGCCGGCAGGTGGGCTCGGGGAAGGTGATCTGCGCGCTGTCCGGCGGCGTCGACTCCTCCGTGGCGGCGATGCTGATCCACGAGGCGGTCGGCGACCAGCTGACCTGCATCCTTGTCGACCATGGCCTGATGCGCAAGAACGAGGCGGCGCAGGTCGTCGAGATGTTCCGCGAGCATTACAACCTGCCGCTGATCCTCGTCGACGCGGCCGACCGCTTCGTCTCCACCCTCGAGGGCGAGCCGGACCCGGAGATCAAGCGCAAGACGATCGGCCGCCTGTTCATCGAGGTGTTCGAAGAAGAGGCCAGGAAGCTCGGCGGCGCCGATTTCCTCGGCCAGGGAACGCTCTATCCGGACGTGATCGAGAGCGTGTCCTTCTCCGGCGGCCCGTCGGTGACGATCAAGTCGCACCACAATGTCGGCGGCCTGCCGGACCGGATGAACATGCAACTGGTCGAGCCGCTGCGCGAACTGTTCAAGGACGAGGTGCGCGCGCTCGGCCGCGAGCTCGGCCTGCCGGAAAGCTTCATCGGCCGCCATCCCTTCCCGGGTCCGGGCCTTGCGATCCGCTGCCCCGGCGGCGTGACCCGCGAGAAGCTCGCCATCCTGCGCGAGGCGGACGCCATCTATCTCGACGAGATCCGCAACGCCGGCCTCTACGACGCGATCTGGCAGGCCTTCGCCGTGCTGCTGCCGGTCCAGACCGTGGGCGTGATGGGCGATGGCCGCACCTACGAGAACGTGCTCGCCCTGCGCGCCGTCACCTCGATCGACGGCATGACCGCCGATTTCTACCCCTACGACATGAGCTTCCTCGGCAAGGTCGCCACCCGCATCATCAACGAGGTCAAGGGTGTCAACCGCGTGGTCTACGACGTGACCAGCAAGCCGCCGGGGACCATCGAGTGGGAGTGACGGATACAAACGGCGGCGATAGCGTCGTTTCGGCGGTTGTTTTCGCATTGGCTTGATCGCCGCTCTCGGCCGTCTTTCCCTCCCAGTAAACTGGCCTGCTCGTTCCTGCCTCGCAAAACTGATCTGCGCGCACTCTGCGAGCGTCGCAAAGCCGCTTCGATAAGGGGGGGTGCTCTGGCGTGGAATAGAAACATGTACGCAACTGCCGGAACGGTTGCAACGTGGCCACCATGCAAGGCATACCTCGGCAGGAGTATTGGAGAACACGGATGAGATCCGCAGCCGGAACGGGCGCCGTGACGCTGGACATTGCGGGCGAGGAAGATTTACCGCGCTTCCGCAAGGATCTTCAGGCCGCATTCGCGATCGCTGTCGTGGAAACCTTCGGATCGGTCGACGAAGGTCCGATCCCAGCCGACGATGACGTAGCCGCCTCCTTCACGGCTCCGAACGCCATCGTCCACCGCATCTTTGAGGACGGCCGATGGGTCGGTGGAGCCGTGGTCTCGATTGATGCCGAAACGCAGCGGAACTCTCTCGACTTTTTCTACGTGCGCGCCGATCGATCGGGCCGCGGCATCGGCCGCAGGGCCTGGCGTGCCATTGAGGCTACCTACCCTGACACGCAGGTCTGGATCACCCACACGCCATACTTCGAGAAGCGCAACATCCACTTCTACGTCAACGTCTGCGGCTTCCACATCGTCGAGTACCACCATGCCGGCCACCCGGATCCGCACCGTCCGAATGAGCCGGATCTGCCCGGCGACGACGGCATGTTCCGGTTCGAGAAGCGTATGCGGGACGTGGTCAC
>NZ_MCRJ01000059.1 GCF_001720135.1 Methylobrevis pamukkalensis | reverse complement strand
CGCGCGACGGCGCCGGACCGCGCGAGCGGGCCGACGACCGCCACCTGCACCGCAAGGGCCACGACCGGCCGCGGCCGCGCGTGCCGTTCACGGCGGCAATCTCGATCCCGCTGCCCGACGGCACCTGGCTCAACGCCTTCGCGCAATATGGCCCGCCGCCGGCCTGGGCCTGGCCGACCCTGCTGTCGAGCGGCCTGATCGCCTCGGGTATCGTCGTGATCGTGATTTTGACCGTGCGGCGCATCACCCGGCCGCTGCGGGCGCTGGCGACCGCCGCCGACGGGCTCGGCCGGGGCGAGACGGTGCCGCCGCTGCCCGAGACCGGGCCGATCGAGATCCGCAGCACCACCCACGCCTTCAACGCCATGCGCGAGCGACTCGGCCGGTTCATTGCCGACCGCACCCGGCTGCTCGCCGCGATCAGCCACGACCTGCGCACGCCCCTGACCGCGCTGCGGCTGCGCGCCGAATTCGTCGAGGACGACGAGATCCGCGACAAGATGATCGCGACCATCGACGAGATGCACCGCATGACCGAGGCGACGCTGGCCTTTGCCCGCGACGACGTCGGCCACGAGCCGGCCCGCAAGGTCGATCTGGCCGCCCTCGTCACCGCACTGGCCGACGATTTTGCCGACATCGGCGAAAACGTCACCGCCACCGCGCCGGACCGGCTCGACTTCATGGTCCGGCCGACCGCCCTGCGCCGGGCGATCCGCAATCTCGTCGAGAATGCCCTGCGCTACGGCGGGACGGCGCGGCTCAGCGTCGAGGACGGGCCGGACATCGTCATCGCCGTGGAGGACGACGGGCCCGGCATTCCGGAAGCGCAGATGGAGGAGGTGTTCGAGCCCTTCGTGCGGCTGGAAGGTTCGCGCAGCCAGGAAACCGGCGGCGTCGGACTCGGTCTTGCCACGGCGCGCTCGATCGTCCATGCCCACGGCGGCGAGATCCGGCTGGCGAACCTTGCCGCCGGCGGTCTGCGCGCCGAGATCCACCTGCCGAAGCCCGGCACGGGCGCCAGCGTGTGAGACGGACCGGCCATCGGGCCGGCATGCGGGAGAGATCATGCGTCACGCCATCTATGTCACGCCCGCGCGCGGCACCGCGCTTGCCGACGCGGGCGCCGCCTGGCTCGGCCGCGATGCCTTCGCGGATATCGCGCGGCCTCGCCCGGAGATCCCGGGACTTGCGCCCGAGGAGGCCGCCCGCCTCACCGACGACCCGCGCCGCTACGGCTTCCACGGCACGATGAAGGCGCCGTTCACGCTGGCCGATGGCCGGGGGGAAGGCGATCTCGTGGCAGCGCTCGAAGAGTTCGCCGCCGCGCGGGCGCCCTTCGCCCTCAGGCTTCACATCGCCCTGCTCGGCGGCTTCCTCGCCCTCGTGCCGCAAGAGCCGGAGCCGGCGCTCGAGCGCCTTGCCGCCGACTGCGTGCGCGCCTTCGAGCCGTTCCGGGCGCCGCCGGATGCCGCCACGCTCGCCCGGCGGCAGGCGGCCGGCCTCAGCCCGCGCCAGCAGGCGCTGCTGTCCGCCTGGGGCTATCCTTATGTCCTCGAGGAATTCCGCTTCCACCTGACGCTGACCGGCCGGCTGACGCCCGCGCAGGCGGACGTCCTGCTGCCGGCGGCGCGCGCCCAGTTCGATGCCCTGATCGGCCAGCCTGTGCTGATCGACACGCTGGCCGTGTTCCGCGAGGCGGCGCCGGGGGAGCCGTTCCAGGTGGTCTCCGCGGCGCGGCTCGGCGGCGGCTGAGCGCCGCTCAGCCGGGCTTGTTCCCCTCGCAGCGCGCCGACCAGCGGTTCAGCAGGCGTGCGCGCTCGAACAGGACGACCACCACCAGCGAGGCCGCAAAGGGCAGCAGCAGGTAGAGCAGGCGGAAGACGATGAGGGCGGCGATGACGTCGGCCTGGGGAATGTCCGGCATGGCGGTGACGAACACCACCTCCAGCACGCCGAGGCCGCCCGGCGCATGGCTGACGAGCGCCACCGAGAAGGACACGAGGAACACGCCGAGCACCGTGAAATAGTTGGCGTGGTCGCTCGCCGGCAGGGCGAAGTAGATGATCGCCGCCGCGCCCATCAGCTCGACCGGCGCCGCGAACAGCTGGCGGAACACGATCGGGGGCTTCGGATAATGCACCGAGAACTTGCCGATCTGCAGCGGCTTCAGCCCCCTCATGCTGCCGATCACGTAGCGACCACCGCCGAAAGCATCAGGAAGCCGATCACCATCGGCACCCACAGCGGCGTCCCCTCGTGCAGCCGCTCCACCAGCGCCGGGTCGAACAGCAGGACGAAGGCGCCGAGCAGCACCGTGCCGAGCGCGAAGGTGAAGGAGCAGAAGGCGACGAGGATGCCGATCTCGGAGGCCGACAGCCCGCGCGAACTGTAGGCCCTGTAGCGGACGACCGCGCCGGACAGCACCGAGGCGCCGATGTTGTGCGACAGCGCATAGGTGGTGAAGGACGCGATGGAGATGAACAGCCAGGGGATGCGCCGCCCGAGATGCATCAGCGCGATCCGGTCGTACCAGGCCAGCGCCGCATAGGCGACGATCGCGCCGGCGACGGCCATCAGCCACTGGTGCAGCGGAATGGCCGCGAGACTGTGGACCACATCGTCGAAGGAGATGCCCTGCAGTTCCTTGTAGAGAAGCCAGCCCGACAGCACGACCGCGCACAGGCCGACGACCGGCCACACGTAATCCATGATCTTCATGCGGTCGACCCTCTCTCCGGCACGGGCCCCTCCGCCTCGCGGACCCGTGCGCGTCTCCTCGCCTGCGCCATCCTGCGCCCGCTATATCTTCCTGCCGGCGCGGCAGCGACTTGTTTTCTTCGCTATGGCTGCCTGATCTCGCGCCGATGATGCACGCAATCAGGTCATGACGATGTCCTCGGCGCGGCGGTGCCACGGGGCAGGCACCCCGTGGGTGCAGCCTGCGCCACCGTCACGGTCCGGAGTGTCGCCGCGAATATCCCGACAAACAAGGCGAAGCCGGTGAAAAGGCGTTTTTCCGCGATCGCCGCTTCGTCGATCCGCTGCGCGCGAAGCCCGCGATTGTTTCCCGGCAAATGTTCTGCCATGATTTTCGGCATGCGGGGTTTTTCCGCATGTTGTATCAAATGTACCAGAAGGTCGAAGGGCGGCGGCCGGCTGACGGATACGGAACAGATGACGCGCGGACGCGGCCGGCTGACACGAAAGTGTCAAGGATGCCGTGCTAGCGGCGTATCTCCGTCCAGGTGGGCAAGCTGGTCTCAACAATCGACGGTGAGGGGTTCGCAAATGGCACTCAATGTGAAGAAACTGACATCGGTCTCCGTGATCGCCGTGATGGCGATGTCCGGCGTCGCGCGCGCGACCAGATGGAAGATCTGATCGCCGCCGCCAAGAAGGAAGGCACGCTCACGACCATCGCCCTGCCGCACAGCTGGTGCAACTACGGCGAGATGATCGAGAGCTTCAAGGCCAAGTACGGCATCGAGGTCAACGAACTCAATCCCGACGCCGGCTCGGGCGACGAGATCGAGGCGATCAAGGCCAACAAGGGCAACACCGGCCCGCAGGCCCCCGACGTGATCGACGTCGGCCTCTCCTTCGGCCCGTCGGCCATGGCCGAGGGCCTGCTGCAGCCCTACAAGGTCGCCACCTGGGACACGATCCCGGACAGCGCCAAGGACGCCGAAGGCTACTGGTACGGCGACTACTACGGCGTGCTCTCGTTCCTCGTGAACAAGGATCTGGTCAAGGAAGCCCCGAAGGACTGGGCCGACCTGCTGAAGCCGGACTTCGCCAACGCCGTCGCCCTCGCCGGTGACCCGCGTTCGGCCAACCAGGCCGTGTCGGGCGTGTTCGCCGCGGGCCTCTCGGCCGCCGGCGGCGATGTCGCCAAGGCCGGCGAAGCGGGTCTCGACTTCTTCAAGAAGCTCAACGACGCCGGCAACTTCGTTCCGGTCGTCGGCAAGGCGGCCCCGTTCGCGCAGGGCACCACCCCGGTGATCATCGCCTGGGACTACAACGCCATCTCCTGGGGCGAGAGCCTCAACGGCAACCCGCCCTTCGAGGTCGTGGTGCCGCAGACCGGCGTCGTCGCGGGCGTCTATGTCCAGGCGATCAGCGCCTACGCGCCGCATCCGAACGCCGCCAAGCTGTGGATGGAGCATCTCTATTCGGACGAAGGCCAGATCATCTGGCTGAAGGGCTACTGCCACCCGATCCGCTTCAACGCGCTGGTCGCCGAAGGCAAGGTTCCGCAGGACCTGCTCGACAAGCTGCCGCCGGCCGAAGGCTACGCCAAGGCCGTGTTCCCGACGCTCGACGAGCAGTCGGCCTACAAGACCACGATCACCACCAAGTGGGACGAAGTGGTCGGCGCCGCGGTGCAGTGACCCGGACCTGACACGAACTGCCCCGTGCCGGTCTCCGCGCGGGGCACCCCGCGACACCGCGCGTCCGGCGGGTTTCCCAGCCGGCCGGATTCTTGCTTGGTGTCGACGGACGCGCATCCTTTCCGGACCAGGGGGACCGGCACGGATGAGGCGGCTCATTCTGCGGGCGGATCGGGGCTCAACATCGTCATGGCCAAGTCAATCCTGAGAACCGGGCCGTGATCGACTGGCTCGGCATCCTGCCCTTCATCGTCTTCGCGGTGATGTTCCTGATCGCCCCGACGGTGTTTCTCATCGTCGGCGCCTTCAAGACTCCCGAGGGCGACTTCACCTTCGCCAACATCGCCGGGCTGTTCACGCCGAAGATCCTCTCGGCCTACTGGATCTCGATCAAGGTCTCGCTCGCCTCCTCGATCGGCGGGGCGATCATCGGCTTTGCGCTTGCCTGGGCCGTGGTGCTCGGCGGCGTGCCGTCGTGGATCCGCTCGGGCATCATGACCTTCTCGGGCGTCGCCTCGAATTTCGCGGGCGTGCCGCTCGCCTTCGCCTTCCTCGCCACGCTCGGGCGCGCCGGTCTCGTCACCGTGCTGCTGCGCGACCTGTTCGGCTTCAATCTCTACGCGACCGGCTTCAACCTTCTGAGCTTCCTCGGCCTGACCATCACCTACATGTTCTTCCAGATCCCGCTGATGGTGCTGATCCTGCGCCGGCGCTGGAAGGCCTGAAGAAGGAATGGGGGGAAGCGGCCGCGATCCTCGGCGCCACCACCCGGCAGTACTGGACGATGGTCGCCTTCCCGATCCTGTGGCCGAGCCTGCTCGGCACGACGCTGCTGCTGTTCGCCAATGCCTTCGGCGCGATCGCGACCGCCTATTCGCTGACCGGCTCGTCGCTCAACATCGTGCCGATCGTGCTCTACGCGCAGATCCGCGGCGACGTGCTGCACAATCCGAACCTCGGCTATGCCCTCGCGCTCGGCATGATCGTCATCACCGGGCTCTCCAACCTCATCTACATCGTGATGCGCATGCGCGCCGAGAGGTGGCAGAAATGAACCTCAAGAAGATCGGCGCCTGGACCGCGATCGCCGTCGGGGTCATCTACTTCATCGTGCCGCTGATCGGCACCTTCGAATTCTCGCTGCGGATGCGGCGCGGCGAATACAGCCTCGACGCCTACGAATCGGTCTTCTCCGACGTGCGCTTCCACGCGACCTTCGGCTACTCCGGGCTGATGGCCGTGCTCACCATCATCTTCGGCATGCTGCTGGTGGTGCCGACCGCCTACTGGGTGCGCCTGCGCCTGCCGCAACTGCGGCCCGTGGTCGAGTTCGTGACCCTGCTGCCGCTGGTCATTCCGGCCATCGTCGTCGTGTTCGGCTATCTCAGGATCTACAATTCCTCGTCCTACCTGCCGTTCACGGCCTCCGAGCGGGCGACCGACATCCTGCTGATGGGCTCCTACATGATGCTGTCGCTGCCCTACATGTATCGTTCGGTCGACACGGCGATGCGCACCATCGACGTGCGCACCCTCACCGAGGCCGCCGAGAGCCTCGGCGCCGGGTGGACCACCATCCTGTTCAAGTGCATCTTCCCGAACGTGATGAGCGGCGTGCTGGCCGGATCCTTCATCACCTTCGCCATCGTCATGGGCGAATTCACCATGGCCTCGCTGCTCGACCGGCCGGCCTTCGGCCCCTACCTGCAGCTGATCGGCGCCAACAAGGCCTACGAGCCGTCGGCGCTGGCCATCATCGCCTTCCTCATCACCTGGGTCAGCATGGGGCTTCTCCAGGTGGTGTCCCGCTTCGGCAAGGCCCGCCCGGCCAGAACGTGACGGAACCCTCAGGCATGGCATTCCTCGAACTTTCGCACGTCAAGAAGAGCTTCGGCCAGGTCCACGTCGTCAAGGACTTCGACATGGCGATCGAGAAGGGAGAGTTCATCTCCTTCCTCGGCCCGTCGGGCTGCGGCAAGACCACCGTCCTGCGCATGATCGCCGGCTTCGAGACCGTCTCGTCCGGGACGATCACCATCGGCGGGCACGACCTGACCGACCTCAAGCCGAACCAGCGCAACATCGGCATGGTGTTCCAGGCCTATGCGCTGTTTCCCAACATGACGGTCGGGCAGAACGTCGCCTTCGGCCTCAAGGTCGCGGGCAAGCCGAAGGCGGAGATCGACGTCACCGTCAAGGAGATGCTCGACCTCATCCACCTCGGCCACCTGATCGACCGCTTCCCCTACCAGCTGTCCGGCGGCCAGCAGCAGCGCGTGGCGCTGGCCCGCGCGCTGGCGATCCGGCCGCGGGTGCTGCTGCTCGACGAGCCGCTGTCCGCGCTCGACGCCAAGATCCGCGTGTCGCTGCGCGAGGAGATCCGCTCGATCCAGCGCAAGCTCGGCATCACCACCATCTTCGTCACCCACGACCAGGAGGAGGCGCTGTCAATCTCCGACCGGATCGTGGTGATGAACGAGGGCCGGGCCGACCAGATCGGCACGCCGTTCGAGATCTACAACTTCCCGCGGACGCGCTTCGTCGCGAGCTTCGTCGGCACGCTGAACATCCTGCCGGGTCACGTCGCCGACGGGGCAAGCGGACGGATCGAGATCGACGGCCAGGCCGTGCACGCCTGCCGCGACCTTGCCCGCCTGACCGGGCGGAGTGCCTGCACCGTGGCGCTGCGTCCCGAAGCGATCCGGCTCGGCACCGCCGGCGACGGCGCCAACCACCTCACCGGCAAGATCGAGGAGGTGAGCTTCCTCGGCGCGGTGCTGCGGGTGCGGGTGCGGCTGGCCGACCACGCGATCTCGCTCGACATGTTCAACAACCCCGGCGTCGCCCCGCCGGAGCGCGGCAGCCCCGCCACGGTGACCTTTGCCCGCGAGGACGTGCTGATCGTCGAGGAAGCGGCCTGAGAGAGGCCCCTTCCCCCAAGGGACGGCTTTCACGGACCCACGCCGTCCGCTCCCGGGACGGACGACCTTGCCACGTCCGTCTTCCGCCACGCCCGGCACCGCGCGATCCGACCGGCCCGTCCTTGTCCGGCCCGGCAGGCGGCCCGCGCCGGGCCGCCTGCCGGCCGTTCCTCAGCTCGTCCGCCAGCCCGGATGCGGCCGCCGATTTCCCCGGCAGCGCGGCGGACGTCGCCGTCGTTTTGCGCGGCACAAAACTCCGCGTCGCGTGTTCTCCCCGTGATCGCCCCGCCGGCCGGCGGGGCCTACAAGCCGGGTGCATCCCGCCGCCCCGCGGTGTAGGCTGCGCCCGACGTCAGAACAATCACAAGGGGCAAGCCCATGGCGCGTCAGATGAAAGCGGATGAGGCGGCCTTCTCCCCGGAGGCGATCGCCGCGCTCCTCGAGGGTCGGCACGGCGATCCCTTCGGCTTCCTCGGCCCCCATCACGACGCGAATGGCGCCCTCGTCCGCGCCTTCCTGCCGGGCTGCAGCGGCGCGGAGGTGATCGCACGGTCCGACCACCGCGTGCTGGCGCGGCTGGAGCCCGTGGACGACACCGGCCTGATGGTGGCGCGTCTTGCGGACGCCGAGGCCTATCTCCTCCGCATCGACTGGCACGGCACCGTGCAGGAGACCGAGGATCCCTACGCCTTCGGCCCGCTGCTCGGCGAGATGGACGTCTACCTGATCCGCGAGGGCACCCACCTCGACATCGGCCGCTGCCTCGGTGCGCAGGCGATGGTGGTGGAGGGGGTGACCGGCGTGCGCTTTGCCGTGTGGGCGCCGAATGCCGAGCGGGTGTCGGTGGTCGGCGACTTCAACAGCTGGGACGGCCGGCGCCACATGATGCGCAAGCGGCTGGAGGCCGGCGTCTTCGAGATCTTCGTGCCGCGCATCTGGGCCGGCGAGCGCTACCGCTTCGAGATCCGCGGCGCCGGCGGGGTGCTGCTGCCGCAGAAGACCGATCCGGTCGGCCGCCAGTTCGAGCTGCCGCCATCCACCAGTTCGGTGGTCGCCGATCCGATGCCCTTCGTCTGGAACGACAGCCAGTGGATGCGCGAGCGGGCGGACCGCCAGTCGGCCGGCGCGCCGATCTCGATCTACGAGGTCCATGCCGGATCGTGGCGCAAGCGCTGGGACGACAGCGTCGACTGGCAGCTGCTGATCGACGAGATGATCCCCTATGTGCTCGACCTCGGCTTCACCCACATCGAGCTGCTGCCGATCATGGAGCATCCCTTCGGCGGTTCCTGGGGCTACCAGCCGCTCGGCCTGTTCGCGCCGACGTCGCGCTACGGCTCGCCGCGCGATTTCGCCGCCTTCGTCGACGCCTGCCACCAGGCCGGCCTCGGCGTGCTGCTCGACTGGGTGCCCGCGCATTTCCCGACCGACGAGTATGGTCTCGCCCGCTTCGACGGCACCGCGCTCTACGAGCATGCCGACCCGCGCGAGGGGTTCCACAACGACTGGAACACGCTGATCTTCAACATGGGCCGCAACGAGGTGGTGGCCTATCTGATCGCCAGCGCGCTGGAATGGCTGGAGCAGTTCCACATCGACGGCCTGCGCGTCGACGCGGTCGCCTCGATGCTCTACCGCGACTATTCGCGGGCGCAGGGCGAATGGGTGCCGAACCGCTACGGCGGGCGCGAGAATCTGGAGGCCGTGGCCTTCCTCAAGCGGCTCAACACGGTGATCGCCGAACGCGTGCCCGGCGCGATCACGATCGCCGAGGAATCGACCTCCTGGCCGCAGGTCAGCGGCAAGGTGTCGGACGGCGGGCTCGGGTTCAATTTCAAGTGGAACATGGGCTGGATGAACGATTCGCTCTTCTACATGGGCGAGAATCCGGTCTATCGCCGCTGGCACCACGACAAGATCACCTTCGGCCTGATGTATGCCTTTTCCGAACGCTTCGTGCTGCCGCTCAGCCACGACGAGGTGGTGCATGGCAAGCGGTCGCTGTTCGGGCGCATGCCCGGCGACGAGTGGCAGAAATTCGCCAACCTGCGCGCCTTCTACGGGATGATGTGGACGCATCCCGGCAAGAAGCTCTTGTTCATGGGCGGCGAGATCGCCCAGGCGCGCGAGTGGAACCACGATGCGCCGCTGGAATGGTGGCATCTCGACCATCCGCTCAACGCCGGCGTTCACCGGCTGGTGCGCGACCTCAACCACCTCTATGCCCGCGAAGGCGCGCTGCACCTGCGCGACGCCGATCCGGGCGGCTTCCAGTGGGTGATGGCCGACGCCCGCGAGGCGAGCCTGTTCGCCTTCGTGCGCTGGGATCCGGACGGCAAGGCGCCGCTGATGGTCCTTGCCAACATGACGCCGGTGCCGCGGCTCGACTTCGAGATCGGCGTGCCCCACGGCGGCTTCTGGCGCGAGGTGCTGAACACGGATGCCGCGATCTACGGCGGCTCCAACCACGGCAACTACGGCGGCGTCACTGCCAGCGACGAGGGCCGCCACGGCTTCCGGCATTCCGTGCGAATCACCGTGCCGCCGCTCGGCGTGGTCGTGCTGCGCCCCGACGTGTGACGCCGGGCCGGGCCCTCACGTGTGCCCCGGCTGCAAGGCAGGGCCCGGATCGCCCTCCCGGCAGGGCAGAAGCATTGCTGAACCGCCGCCCGTGAACGCCGCGTTACGCGCGGCGTTGGACCCTCCCTGCATCCGTGACATCGGACGCGGCGGGCTCCATGCATTTTCTGACGGCGTGTTTCTTCCTTCTGGCGGCGGTTGCCTTCGGGCATCCGGCCGCGGCCCAGACTCAGGCTCCGGTCCCTGCCCCGGCAGGCGCCGCGGTGCCTCTCGCCCCGGAGGCGCCTCCTGCAACGCCTAATGCCGCGGAACCGGGCGCGGCCGATCTCGTCGGCATCCTCGACCGCGGCCAGTTGCGCATCGCTGTTCCGGATTTCGACGCAGTGCCCTTCGTCTACGACGACAACGGACGGCTCGGCGGCACCGACGTGGAGATGGGCCGCGACATCGCCCGCCAGCTCGGCGTCGAGCCGATGTTCCTGCGCCGGGGCAAGACCTTCGACGAACTGGTCGACGTCATTGCCGACGGGCAGGCCGACGTGGCGATCGGCAAGATCAGCCGCACGCTCAGGCGCGCCGCGCGGGTGCGCTTCACCCGGCCCTATCTGGTGCTCAAGCAGGCGATGGCGCTGAACCGGGTCGGCTTTGCCGACTATGCCCGCGAGCGCGAGCCGGTCAGCGTGCTGCGCGACTATGACGGCAGCATCGGCGTCATCCGCAATTCCTCCTTCAGCGCCTTCGCGATCGTCAACTTCCCAGATGCCCAGCCGATCGAGTTCGAGACCTGGGACGAGGTGCTCGCGGCCCTGCGGTCCGGCCGGGTGCTCGCCGCCTACCGCGACGAGTTCGAGATCAAGAAGCTGCTGATCGACGACCCGGCGCCTCGCTGACCTTGCGCACCGTGACGCTGACCGACCTCGACGACACGATCGCCATGGCCGTGCCGCCGGCCTCGTCGCATCTGGCCGCCTGGCTCGATCTCTACATCGACACGCGCGCCGCCGGCCTCACCGTCGAGGACGTGCTCGGCCGCTACCGGGCGCTTGCGCCCGTTCTTGCCCGCCTCGACTGACGGCGGCGGACGCCGCATCTGCTTCCCGGAGCCCGCCATGACCGCAGAGACCGCCTCGCCCGTTGCCGCCCGTCCGGCACGCCCTTCCGGAGGCGGCCGCGCCCTGTTCCGCCGGATCGTCAAGCTCGGCCAGTCGCCGCTGGCCGTGCTGGTGGCGGTCGTTGCCGGCGTGCTCACGGGCCTCTACCTGCCGGCCTTCGCGCTGGCGCTGACGCCGATCAGCGACACCTATGTCGGCCTGCTGAAGATGGTGGTGCTGCCGTTCATCGTCTCGTCGATCATCTTCTCCCTGCGCGCGCTGATCCATGACCCGCGCGCGGGCAGCTACCTCACCGGCGTGTTCCTCTCGGTGATCGGCGTCTCGGCTCTGGCCGTCCTCGTCGGCGGGGCGCTGGCGCTGGTGATGCAGCCGGGCGTGATCGAGGACCGCGAGACGGCCATTGCCCTCGGCCACATCGTCAATCAGGGCACCGCGATCCACACCGACCTGCAGATGGCGCTGAACGACCTCGGCGGTCTCCCGACGCAGGTCGGCATCGTCGATGCGCTGCTGACCTTCATTCCCGACAACGTCTTCCACGCCCTCTCCGAAGGCGACACGGTGAAGGTGCTGGTGTTCTCGCTGCTGTTCGGCTTTGCGGTCGGCAGCGTGCCGTCCGGCGTGTCGCGGTCGATGTCCGACGCGCTCGACACCGTCTACCGGACCTGCCTGACGCTGACCAACTGGTTCAACTATTTCCTGCCGCTCGCCACCTTCACCATGATCGCCGGGCAGACCGCCGCCACCGGGCTCGGGACCCTGTGGCTGATGGTCGACTTCCTGCTGGTGATCGGTCTCGCCGCGCTGATCATCACGCTCGTCTGCTTCGCGATCGTGGCAGCCAACGCGAAGACCTCGATGCTGCACGTGCTCAAGGCGCACCAGAACGTGCTGGTGATGGCGATCGCCACCCGCAGCAGCACGGCCTGCATCCCGGCGACGATCGAGACCCTCGTCACCGGCCTCGCTTTCGCCGGGTGGTGGCCGAACTGCTGGTGCCGCTCAACACCGCGCTGGTGCGCGGCGGCTCGGTGCTTCTGTTCGCGATCGCGCCGATCTTCATCGCCAATCTCTACGGCCGCACGCTGACCGTGCCGGACCTCGTGATGATCGGCACCCTCGCCGCCCTGCTCGGGCCGACGACGGCGGGCATGTCCGGCTTCCTGATCGTCGCCCAGACCGGCATCATCTGCGGCTATCTCGGCCTGCCGTTCGACGCCGCCTTCGCCCTGTTCATCGCGGTGGAGGCGGTGACCGACACGATCCGCACCCTGCTGCAGATCGTCGTCACCACCGGCACCGCCGCCGCCATCGCCCCGCTGGGGGAGGAGGAGGCCGACGTGGTCGCCTGAGGGGGCGGCCCGAGGGGGCGGCCCGAGGGGGCGGAGGGTGACCCGCCCTTGTGGGCCAGCGTCCCGACGGCGCGGCTTCCGCCCCGCCGGACGCTGGACCCCGGGGCCGGTCAGTCGACCGCCACCAGCCGGCCCGGGTGATACTGGTAGAGCCAGGTCTCGGTCAGCGTCGCCGTCTCGTTCTTGAGGAACATGCGCATTTCCACCGGCGCCACGCCTTCGGCCGTGAAGTCGAAGAAGGCGCGCCAGCGCTTCGTGCCGACCACGGGCAGCGTGTAGACGCCCGAGATCCTGCCCTGCGAGGCCTCGACCACCGCCAGCACCCCGTCCTTGACCGTCAGGTCGCCGAGCACGCCGCCTTCGAAATCGACGACGAACTTGACGACGCCCTTCGGCCGCGGCTGGCCGGGCACGCCGCCCATGCCGACCCGGGTCGACACCGTGCGGGCCACCGCCGGCGGATGCGGCTCGTCGGCCAGCCAGTGGACCTTGTAGTCGATCGCCACCGCGTCGCCGGCCTTGGCGGGCGTCAGCGGCACCCAGTAGGCGACGATGTTGTCGTGGATCTCGTCGTCGGTCGGGATCTCGACCAGTTGCACCGTGCCGTCGCCCCAGCCGCCCTTCGGCTCGATCCACACGCTGGACCGCTTCTCGTAGAAGACGCCGTCGTCCTGATAGTTCTCGAAGGAGCGGTCGCGCTGCATCAGGCCGAAGCCGCGCACGTCCCGGTCGACGAAGCTCGACGTCATCACCGACGGCGGATTGTTCAGCGGACGCCACAGGCGCTCGCCGGCGCCGGTCCAGATCGCCAGGCCGTCGGAATCATGGATCTCCGGGCGCCAGTCCTTGCCGGAGCGGGCGTTGGACTGGTCGTACCAGAACATCGAGGTCAGCGCGCCGAGGCCGAGGCGGGCAATGTCCTTGCGCATGAAGTAGCGGGCGGAGATGTCCATCACCACGCCCTTGGAGCGGTCGCAGTCCATCCGCAGCGCGCCGGTGATCGAGGGGCCGTCCATCGCCATGTAGATGGTGAGGGTGCCGGTCTCGGAGGGCGCGAACCAGAAGTCGGTGAAGCGCGGGAATTCCTCCGGCGTCGGCAGCGCCACGTCGATCGCGACCGCGCGCGCCGACATGCCGAACTGGTCGAGTTCGCCCGAGGAGCGGAAATAGGCGGCGCCGAGGAAGGCGAGCCAGTCCTTCTCGGCGCCCTCCTCCATCACCCGGAAACCGGCAAAGCCGATGTCCTCGGGCAGCGCCCGCGCCGGGCTGTCCTTCGGCATGTCGAAATAGTCCGGGCCGTAGAGCACCGGCCGGCTGCGGTCGCCCTCGATCACGTTGATGCCGACCGGATCCTTGAAGTAGCGGCCGAGGTGGAAGAAGCGGATCGGCGCCTTGCCGCCGCCCAGTTCCAGGGTGTGATCGGGCCGGAACTGGATCTTCCAGTGATTGTCGTAGTCGATCCGCTCCAGCACGTCGGCGGCGCGGGTCTGCGGCGGCGCGTAGGGCCGCGCCGCCTTCTGCCGGGCGGCCTCGACGAGGCCCTCGAAGGAAAACGGGACCGCGGAGCCGAGCCGGGCCGCGGCCCGTGCCGAGCCGAGGGGCAGGACAATTCCGAGAGCGGCGAGAAGCGCCGTGAATTCGCGACGGTTGATCGATGCCGACATAATGACCTTCTTCGCTTGAAACAGCGCCACGACGCCTCGAAACAAAGGCATTTTTTGGTCGCGTGCAACGGAGTTTCGCGCAAGATCGTTGACAATCTTGCCGCAGCGACCCGCCATCCGGCATTCCGCGCGCCCTGTTGGAGCCCCGGAGATTGGCAGTTTCCGCGTTTGCGGGCATAACGAAGCCATGACCTCTACGGATTCGCCGCCCCCTGCGTCCTCCGGCGGCGCCGCTCCACCCGGCGCGGAGGCGCGCGCGCGGATCGACGGGACGGTGGATCGCGTCACCTTCCACAATGCCGAGAACGGATTCACCGTGCTGAAGGTGCGGGTCGCCGGCCAGCGCGAGCCGGTCAGCCTTGTCGGCCACTTCCCCACGATCGTCGCCGGCGAGAAGCTCCAGGCCGAGGGCGACTGGGTGACCGACCGCACCCACGGCCTGCAGTTCCGCGCCGAGCGCGTCTCGACCCGCCCGCCGACGGCGCGCGAGGCGATCGCGCGCTATCTCGGCTCCGGCATGGTGCCCGGCATCGGCCCGGCCATGGCCAAGCGCATCGTCGACAAGTTCGGCGCCAAGGCGCTGGAGGTGATCGAGAAGGAACCGATGCGCCTCCTGGAGGTGACCGGCATCAGCCGGGCCGGCGCGCAGCGGATCGCCCAGGGCTGGAGCGAGCAGCAGGCGCTGCGCGATCTCTTGACCTTCCTCGCCGAGCGCGGCGTGTCCACCGCCCATGCCCTGCGCATCCACCGGCAATACGGCGAGAAGGCGCGCGAGATCGTCGAGAGCGATCCGTTCCGGCTCGCCCGCGAGGTGCGCGGCATCGACTTCAACGGCGCCGACGCCATCGCCACCCGCTTCGGCCTTGCCCATGACGCGCCGGGGCGGATCCGCGCCGGCTTTGCCTTCGCGCTGGAGGAGGCGGCGTCCGACGGCCACACCGGCCTGCCCGCCGGCGACCTCGTGGAGCGGGCGGCGCGGCTGCTTGCGGTCGACGAGGAGACGGTTCATGCCGCCCTCGAGGGTGCGAAGGCCGAGGGCGACCTCGTCGAGACCGAGGTCGATGGCACCACCTGCCTGTTCGGGCGCCGGCTGGCCGACGCCGAACAGGCGGTGGCCGAGCGGATCGCCGCCCTCGCCGCGGGCCGGCCGCCGTGGCGCGGCTTCGACCTCGATGCCGCGGCCAAGGCGTTCCAGAGCCGGTCCGGCGTCGCGCTCTCGGCCTCGCAGCGCGCGGCGCTGGAACTGGTGGCCGGCGCGAAGGTCAGCGTCGTCACCGGCGGGCCCGGCGTCGGCAAGACCACGATCCTCGATGCCCTGCTCGGCCTCGTCGGCGGCGGCGGGCGCAAGATCGCGCTCGCCGCGCCCACGGGGCGCGCCGCGCGGCGGATGAGCGACCAGACCGGGCGCGAGGCAAAGACCATCCACCGCCTGCTGGAGATCGACGCCTCCAACGGCGACTTCCGGCGCGGCTCGGGCAATGCCCTCGAAGCCGATCTGGTGGTGATCGACGAGGCGTCCATGATCGATGCCGGGCTGATGGCCGCGCTCGTCGTCGCCATCCCCGACGAGGCGGCGCTGGTGCTGGTCGGCGACGTCGACCAGCTGCCCTCGGTCGGCCCCGGCCAGATCCTTGCCGACATCATCGCCTCCGGCGCGGTGCCCGTCGCCCGGCTGACCGAGATCCACCGCCAGGCGGCCGAAAGCCGGATCGTCGTCAACGCCCACCGGATCAACCACGGCGAGATGCCGGAGACGACGCCGGCCGGCGAGACCGGCGACTTCTACGTGGTGCCGATGTCCTCGCCCGAGGACGGGCTCGCCAAGGTCAAGGAGATCGTCGCGCGGCGCATTCCCGGCCGCTTCGGCTTCGACGCGATGACCGAGGTGCAGGTGCTGACGCCGATGCAGAAGGGCGTCCTCGGCGCCCGCAACCTCAATCTCGAACTCGCCGCCCTGCTCAACCCCAATGCGGGCACGCGGATCGAGCGCGGCGGCCTCTCCTATGCCCGCGGCGACCGGGTGATGCAGATCGAGAACGACTACGACCGCGACGTCTTCAACGGCGACATGGGCCGGATCGTCGCGATCGACCGCGAGGAGGACGAGGTGGTGGTCGACTTCGACGGCCGCCAGATCAAGTATGCCTCGATGGCGCTCGACGCGCTGGCGCCCGCCTATGCGATCACCATCCACAAGAGCCAGGGCTCGGAGTATCCGGCGATCGTGATCCCGCTGTCCGGCCAGCACTACCCGATGCTGGCGCGCAACCTGATCTACACCGCCGTCACCCGCGCGCGTCGGCTCGTGGTGGTGGTCGGCGAGGCGCGGGCGATCGAGATCGCGGTGTCGGGCCGCAACGCGCGGCGGCGCTGGACCCGGCTGCGCGTCCTGATGCGCCCGGGCGCCGACGCCGTGGGATCGGCTCAGGCCGCAACGCCAGCGTGACTTGTCCCGGTTCCGCCCTTGCCGGAGAAGCTCCGGCAGAGGTGGTCAGCGGTGCGTGCTGTTGTGCAGCGACGGGGCGCGCCCATCGAGGGCGTGGCCATCCCCGAGGCGGCGCCGGCTGCCGGACAGATGCAGCCGCATCGCCGAGCGGGCGTTCTCCGCATCACCCGACGCGATCGCGTCGAGGATGGCCTCGTGCTCGGAGAAGGTGATGCGCAAGGTCCGGCGCTGGCCGCCGATGCCCTCGTGCGCCTCGTCCATCGCCGCGTAGCCCTCGCGGATCGCCAGAGGGCCGAGGGCGCGCACGACTTCGGTGAAGCAGCAGTTGCCGGTTGCCTCGGCGATCGCGAAATGGAAGGCGAGATCCTCTTCCACGGTCGTGCGGCCCGTCTCCATCGCCTCGGCAAACGCGGCATGGCGGCGACGGATCTCCGTCTCCTGCGCCAGCGACCGGCGTGTCGCCGCAAGCGCGGCACTTTCGATCTCGACCGCGAGCCTGAATTCAAGGATGCCGAGCAGGTTGTCCTCGAAGGCCAGGACCGCACCGCCTTGCGGCGCTGCAACCGGCTCCCGGCGCTCGAGCACGAAGACGCCGGACCCCTGCCGCGGCTCCACGAAGCCGTCGACCGCAAGGGCGGTGATCGCCTCCCGGACCACGGTCCGGCTGACGCCGAATTCCTTGACGAGGGCGATCTCCGTCGGCAGTCGCTCGCCGCACTTGATCCGCCCCTGCTCGATGCGCCGCTTGATGTCCTCGATGACCCTCACAGCGAGCTTTGGTCTCTTCCTGTCACTCAACACGATCCCCCAATCGCTTCCCGTCCGCATCGGGAGACGGTCCCACGATCCGAAGCGGATCCGCCACGCGGTCCGCCTTCTCGTTATGCATCCGTTCCGGCGCACGCCATGTCCGTCGTGCGCACCCCGCCAGTCGGAACCGTTCGGACATAATACGTCAGCTGATTACGAACGCCCTCGGCGACCGGATCACCGTCCGGTCAGATCCTTCGTCCGAATGCAAATCCGCCGCGCAATACACACCGCTCCTCAAATACCATTGTATACGAAATTTCAAAATTGCAATTAAGTACAAGCCGGTAGGAAATTCACAGTAATGCAGGCAACCGACATTCATGAATGCCAGCATCATGAATGCAGGATGTACAGATCCCGTCAGTGTTGCCGTGGTTTTCAGTTCGAACCGCTCGCGGTGGAAAATACTCGCTCGCCGAAAACAGCGATCAGCAAGCAACTCCGCGTGATTCCGCCGGCTTCGAGTGTACGCAATGCTGCTCGGCACGCCCACGGCGCGACATCCGGCTCCCCAGGATTCTCGCAACACGTCGCCTGACCAAGACGGCCCGCGCGCGATCCTTTTCCTGTACCTGCACAGATACGCAAGATCGCGCAGACGCCGCCGCTCAGCCGCCAGCGCCCACGGCATCCGACACGGCGGTTTGCGCGTCAGAGAATCAGGATCGCCCGGAAGTCGTTGACATTCGTCCGGGTCGGGCCGGTGACGAGCAGGCCGCCGCTGCGCTCGAAGGCGCCCCAGGCGTCGTTGCGGGCCAGCAGCGTCTTCGGATTCTCGCCGCTGGCGAAGATCGCGGCCGCGCTGGCCCCGTCGCAGAGCGCGCCGGCATTGTCCTCGGACCCGTCGATGCCGTCGGTGTCGGCGGCCAGCGCCGTCACACCGTCGAGGCCGGCGATGCCGATGGCGAAGGCGAGCAGGAACTCGCTGTTGCGTCCGCCGCGCCCCTTGGCCCGCACCGTCACGGTGGTCTCGCCACCGGACAGGATCAGGCAGGGCCGGGCGAACGGCTGGCCGCGCAGCGCGACCTGGCGGGCGAGCGCGGCATGGACCGAGCCGACGTCGCGCGCCTCACCCTCGATCGCATCGCTGAGCACGTGGACGTCGAGACCGGCCTCCCGCGCCTCTGCGGCCGCCGCATCGAGCGAGATCTGCGCGGCGGCGATCACCGCCACCGTGTCGCGGGCAAAGGCCGGGTCGTCCGGCCGGGGGGCGGCGGCGGCCTCCGTGCCAAGCCAGGCCATGGCCGGCTCGGGCAGCTGCATGCGGTAGCGCTCGATGATCGCCATCGCGTCGGCGCGGGTGGTGCCGTCCGGGATCGTCGGGCCGGAGGCGACGAGGGCGGGATTGTCGCCGGGAATGTCGGAGATGACGAGGGTCGCCACCTTTGCCGGATGGGCCGCACGGGCCAGCCGGCCGCCCTTGATCCGCGACAGGTGCTTGCGCACGCAGTTCATCTCGTGGATCGAGGCGCCCGATTCCAGCAGCACCTTGTTGACCGCGCGCTTGACCTCGCCGCCGACGCTTTCGGGCGGCATCGACAGCAGCGACGAGCCGCCGCCGGAAATCAGCGCGACGACGAGATCGTCCGGACCGAGACCCTGCACGAGGTCCATGATCCGGCCGGCGGCCGCGGCCCCGGCAGCATCCGGCACCGGATGGGCCGCCTCGACGATCTCGATGCTCCGGCAGGGCTGGCCATAGCCGTAGCGGGTGACGACGAGGCCTTCGGGCAGGCCGTTGCCGGCCGCCTCCCAGGCATCCTCGAAAGCCTGCGCCATGGCGGCCGAGGCCTTGCCGGCGCCGACCACGACGGTGCGGCCCTTCGGGCGCTCCGGCAGATGGCGGGCGATGATCTTGGCGGGGTCGGCCGCGTCGACCGCGGTCCGGTACAGCGCCGTCAGAAATCCGCGCGGATCGTCGATCACCTTGCCAGCCCTCCCGTCGTCGGCTGCGGGCCGCGCCCGCGCCGCCCCGCGTCGTCGTCGGGGTCCCTCGCGTCTAGTCAAGATTACCTTGCGGCTCAAGGGCCCACGTCGTCGCGCCGGCCCTTCGCGAAACTGTTGCGCCGGGGCGGGGAAAATCGCCGCGCCCGTGGCGCGTCTCGTCGTTATGGGTTAGGAGCGAACATGCGGCGGGGCGCCGCATCCGGCCGGCCGGACACGGGACGGCCGTCGCATCGCGCGCAGGAACAGGCAGGGCGGCATGATCGTCGACATCGCGACGCGGGCCTACAACCACACCTTCAAGCTCGATCCGATCGTTCGCAGCCTGCTCGACACCGATTTCTACAAGCTGCTGATGCAGCAGATGATCTATGTCCTGCATCCGAAGCTGCCGGTCACCTTCCAGCTGATCAACCGGGCGAAAGATCTGCCGCTCGCCAGGATCATCGACCGGCGCGAGCTGGAGGAACAGCTCGACTTCGTGCGCCAGCTCAGCTTCCAGAAGAACGAGATCATCTGGCTGGCCGGCAACACCTTCTACGGAAACCGGCAGATCTTCCGGCCGGAGTTCATCTCCTGGCTCGCCGACTTCCGCCTGCCCGACTACGAGCTGCGCGTGGTCGACGACCAGTTCGAGCTGCGCTTCCACGGGCCGTGGGCCGAGGCGACCGCCTGGGAGATCCCGGCGCTGGCGATCCTCAGCGAACTGAAGGCCCGGGCGGTGATGAAGGCGATGAGCCGCTTCGAGATCGACGTGCTCTATGCCCGCGCCAAGGCCAAGCTCTGGGCGAAGATCGAGCGATTGCGGGTGCTGGAGCAGGAAGGGCCGCTCAGGGTCGGCGACTTCGGCACACGGCGGCGCCACAGCTACCTGTGGCAGCGCTGGTGCATCGAGGCGATGGTCGAGGGCATCGGCCGCAGCTTCACCGGCACGTCCAACGTCAAGCACGCCATGGACCTCGGCCTCGAGGCGCTCGGCACCAATGCCCATGAACTGCCGATGGTCTATGCCGCGCTCACCGACAACGACGAGGACCTGCGGCAGGCGCCCTACGACGTGCTGCGCGACTGGGCGTCCTTCTATTCGGACAACCTCCGGATCATCCTGCCCGACAGCTTCGGCACCACCTATTTCCTCGATCACGCCCCGGGGGAATTCGGCGACTGGACCGGGCTGCGCCCCGATTCCAAGGAACCGGTGGAGGCAGTGGAAGAATACATTGCCTGGCTGAAGGCGCGCGGCCGCGACCCGATGACCAAGACGGCCATCCTCTCGGACGGCATGGACATCGACACGATCGAGACCGCCGTGCGCCATTTCCGCGGCCGGATCGGCAATCTGCCGATCGGCTGGGGCACCAACCTCACCAACGACTTCCGCGGCTGCATGCCCCATTTCGACGACCGTCTGATGCACCCGACCTCGCTGGTGTGCAAGGTGATCGAAGCCGCCGGCCGCCCCGCCGTGAAGCTCTCCGACAACCCCACCAAGGCGACGGGGCCGCGCGAGGAGATCGAGCGGTATCTGCGGGTGTTCGGAACGAAGGGGATGACGACCCAGGCGGTTCTCGTCTGAGCCGCGCTCGTTGATGGCCACCCGCTTCAACGCCCGTGTTTGCGGCTGGCCGCGGACCGGACCGTCCGTCAGCGGTTGATGTTGAGGGCGGCGCGATGCTCGGCGACGCGGGCGTCCGAAATCTTCTTTCCGAAATGGTGCGCGAACAGGCCGGCAGCGACGGCGAGGGCAGAGCCGCCGAGACCGGGCACGAAGCTTGCCGCGACGGTCGCCAGCCCCTCGGCGATGCCGTGCAACGGGCTGTCGGGGGCAAAGATCGTCGGCAGCAGGTCGACGATCGTGCGCGGACCGGACGCCGTGACGGACACACTGCGCCCCAACGCTTCCACCACCTGCGCGATGTCGGGATTGCGGGCGAGAACGTCGGCCGGCAGTGCCCGTGCGATCTCGCCGACAATGCGCGCGACATCCGGCGGAAGCTGCGGCGCCGCATCGAGACGGGCCAGTTCGGCCGCCGCTTCGGCAAGGCTTCGCAATTCCTGGGGATTGGCGGCGAGAACCGGATCGCCGAGCACCCGCTGGACGCTGGCGAGAAACGCCTGCAGATCGACAGTGGCCGCGACCGGTGCGGCTGCCTCACCGGTGTCGACCGCGTTGACCAGGGCGCTGTTGCCGAGGCCAGCGCCTCCCAGAACCGCGGAAATGATGCCCAGCAGCTTCGTGCGGCTCGCCTCGCGCACCGTCCGGGAGCCTTCCTTGATCAGGGTTGCCTCGTCGGCCAGCACGCGGTCGTGGGCAAGCGGTCGCTGCGGCGTGCCGTTGAGCTTGTCGAAGGTGGCCGCATCGACGATGCCGGTGGTCGGCAGACCCTGGTCGGCCTGGAAGGTGAGCACGGCGCTGCGGGTCAGCGTGCCGAAGATGCCGTCGATCCCGCCCACGCCATAGCCGGCCGCCTTCAGGGCATTCTGCAGGCCGCGGATGTTCTCGCCCTTGTCTCCGAAGCGCATCGCCATGGCGTCCGCCTCGTCATTCTGCGCCAGTTCGCGGGGTATCGCCCCGGCGTCATACTGGGTGAGGGCATATTTTCCGATCACCGCGACGAGCTTGTCGCCATAGTGCGGATCCGTGGCGTAGATGCCGGTCAGGGCATGGCAGAAGGCGACCGGGTCGTGCTTCACCGCCATCGCGCCGACGTAATATTTCGACGTCGCCAGCAGCCGGCCATGGTGATCGAAGGCTTCGTCGAAGCTCGCGAACTTGCGGAATTTCGCCACGACGGACTGTGCCGCGCCGCCCTCGACCTCGATCGTGGTGGCCGAGACGGCGGGTTCGTCGGAACGCGCCTTGATGCCGAACGGATTGTTCGAACCGGGCGGCATCTTCTTGCCGCCGGCGCTTTCCAGGATGAACTGCGCGAGAATGACGGAGACCGGCACGCCCCACGTGGCGTTGGAGCGCTGTGCCGCCCGGATCACGGCCAGCGTGAGCCCGACCGCAGGCTGCTCGGCAAGCGACGGACCGGCCGCCGGCACGAGGTGGGGAGCGGTCGGCTGGGCCGCCTCTTCGTCGGCCGGATCATCCTTCACGGGTCCCGCAAGTGCCGGCCGGCCGGACATTTCTGGCGGCGGCGGCGCCCCGTTCCCCGTCCAGCCCGCGATCGCCGCCGCGAGGTTCTCGGCCCAGTCGTCGTCGCCGAGGGCAGGGTAGAGCCCGGACTGCAGGTTGGCCAGAGTCAGCCCGGCAATCTGCAGATGCGGCAACTCCCAGCTGAGTGGTTCCAGACCGTTGGCACGCCCTATTTCATGCAGCCGCTCCCAGCTCCTGCGAAGAGATCCGGAGGTTTCCCAGCTCCATTTGCCGTCGACATGCAGGACGAAGTCGGCGGCGCATCCGTATTGATGGAAAGACTGCCACGGCTTTGCCTTGGTCACGATCTTCCCGGGCTTGCTCCGCCCCTGCGCATAGAGCTCGGCCTGACGCTCTGGCGTCCGGAAGGATTCGAACACCTTGAAAGGATGACCTTCCTGGTTCAACTGGGAAAGTGTTTTCTTGACGCTTCGCGAACAACTGGATGCAGCGGCGCAAGATCGGAAACACGGCTGACGCTGGACGCCATACCACCCTCCAATATCTATGAAATAGCAATGTCGATAAAAGGCGAGGGAAGAAAACCGCTCCCTCGAACGGAACAATACTCTCTTCACGGCCGATTGCGAGTCGATTTTTTGATCGGGATGCGGGAAGACGGCGCGCGACGGGCTTCACCCGCGACAGCAATGTCGATGGCAGGGGGCCGTCAGGGTGAACCGTGACGAATGCCGGACCGCCCCGGCCGTCCGGAGCGCGGCTGCCTAGCTCTCGATCGCGCCGGCGACCTTCTCGATGAAGCCGGCGAGGTCGTCCGTGACGAATTCGACGTGGGGCGCGTCGTCGCCTTCCAGTTCCCAGGCCTCGCGAAAAACCTCGCGCGTGCCGGGGGGGACGACCAGGATGGTGTGCATGCCGAGGAGATGCGGCACGGCGAGATTGCGCGACAGGTCCTCGAACATCGCGGCGCGGACCGGCGAGACGCCGGTCTTGGCGAGGAACATGTCGTAGGCCTCGCGGCGCGGCTTCGGAACGAGATCGGTGGCGACGATGTCGAGCAGGTCGGTGAAGTGGCTGGTGAGGCCGAGCCGCGCAATGGAACGCTCGGCGTGCCCGCGCGAGCCGTTGGTGAAGACGAATTTCTTGCCGGGCAGCCGGTCGATGGCGTCGGCGAGCGCCGGGTTCGGCTCCAGCACCGAATGGTCGACGTCGTGGACATAGTCGAGGAAATCGTCCGGCTGGACGCCCTTTTCCTCCATCAGGCCGCGCAGGGTCGTGCCGTAGCGCTGGTAATAGTCGCGCTGCACCGCATGGGCGTCCTCGATCGGCAGGTCGAGCAACCTTGCCAGATAGTCGCGGATCCGGTCTCGATCTGGCCGAACAGGTTCGACGACGACGGATAGAGCGTGTTGTCGAGATCGAACACCCAGGCTTCGGTGCCCTGGAAGATGCGCAGGTCGTGGAGATGGAGATGGCGGCCTCGGGGGGGCGGACGGGTGCGACGGTCAAATGCTCTGGCCTGTGTTGGGTCCGCGCCGGGCGCCAGCGGCGGGCCCGGTCTTCGGGCTACCAATATAGGGTGATCGCGGTGAACAGCCAGTGACCGCGATGGGCCCCTGCCCCCGCAGCCGGACGCCCGCGGGAGCGGAAGCTCCGGTCCCGTCTCAGCGGTAGATCAGCGTGCCGGCGCCGTGTTCGGTGAAGATCTCGAGCAGCACCGCATGGGGGGTCTTGCCGTTGACGATCACGACCCCCTCGACGCCGCGGTCGAGCGCATCGATGCAGGTCTCCACCTTGGGGATCATGCCGCCCGAAATCGTCCCGTCGGTGATCAGCGCGCGCGCCTCGGAGACCGACAGTTCCTTGATCAGGTTGCCGTGGCTGTCGAGCACGCCGGGCACGTCGGTGAGGAACAGAAGGCGCGTGGCGCCGAGCGCGCCGGCGATCGCGCCGGCGAAGGTGTCGGCGTTGACGTTGTAGGTCTCGCCATCGGCGCCGGGGGCGACGGGCGCCACCACCGGGATCAGCTCTTCCTTGGCCACCATGTGCAGCACGGCCGGGTTGACCCGCTTGGGCTCGCCGACGAAGCCGAGGTCCACCACGCTCTCGATGTTGGAATCGGGGTCGCGCTTGGTGCGGGTCACCCGCTCCACCTCGACCATGTTGCCGTCCTTGCCGCAGAGGCCGATCGCCCGGCCGCCCTCGGCGTTGATCGCCGAGACGATCGCCTTGTTGATCGAGCCGGCGAGAACCATCTCGACGATCTCGACCGTCGCCTTGTCGGTGACGCGCAGCCCGTCGCGGAACTCCGACTTGATGCCGAGCTTGTCGAGCATCGCGCCGATCTGCGGCCCGCCGCCGTGAATGACGATCGGCTTCATGCCGGACTGCTTGAGCAGCACGATGTCGCGGGCGAACGCCCGGGCGAGACTCTCGTCGCCCATGGCGTGGCCGCCGTATTTCACGACGATCGTCTTGTCGTCATAGCGCTGCATGAAGGGCAGCGCCTCGGAAATGATCCGCGCGCGGGAGACCTGGTTCACCTGCTCGTTGCCATCGGCCGCGCCGGTGGGGATGTCGCTGGTCACGTTCATGGAAAAAGGCTCCGTCGCAGGAAACGCCCGCGCGCCGGCAGTCCGGCGCGGTCATCGGTCAAGATCCGGGGGCACGATCCGGGGGCGATCAGGTCGCGAGCCCTATACCCGGTTTTCCGTGTCGTCTCAATGTCGGACCGCAGGATCACTCCTGCGTCAGGGTCCAGATCGCGGCGCGCAGTTCCGGGATGCCGCGGCCCTTTTCGGACGAGGTGGCGAGCACCTCGGGAAAGGCGGCCGGGCGCTTGCGGATCTTCTCCGCGGTGGCGGCCTCGAGGGCTTCGAGGTCGGCGGTGCCGATCTTGTCGGCCTTGGTCAGCACGATCTGGTAGGAGACGGCCGCCTTGTCGAGCAGGTCGAGCACGTCGTCGTCGTTGGTCTTGATGCCGTGGCGGGCATCGATCAGCACGTAGACGCGGCGCAGGGTCGGCCGGCCGCGCAGATAGGAGAACACCAGCCGGTTCCAGGCATCCACATGGGCCTTGGGCGCCTTCGCATAGCCGTAGCCGGGCATGTCGACGACGAGGAGGTCGTCACCGCCCTCGGGGCGGAACAGGTTGAGCTCCTGGGTCCGGCCGGGCGTGTTGGAGGTGCGGGCGAGCACACTCTGGCCGGTCAGCGCGTTGATCAGGCTCGACTTGCCGACGTTGGAGCGGCCGGCAAAGGCGATTTCGGTGCCCGTGGCGCCCGGCAGCGCCCCCATGTCGACAATGCCGCGCACGAAGCCCCACGGCCGCGCGAACAGAAGCCGTCCCGCCTCGAAGGCAGGGTCGGGAGCGTCGGCGGCGGGGGGCGTCAGGTCGGTCATCGTGCGTTCTGGTTGGCGCGGCCACCGTTTCCGGCGGGCGCGCGAGGCGTTCGTTGCCACCCGCGCGGGGCGCGCGGCGGCAGACGGCGGGATGCGCGGCGCGCTATCCCTTGGCGGGCTTCTTGCTGAACATCTTCCTGATGTTGTCGAAGAGTTCGATCTTCACGCCCTGCCGCTTCATGATGAAGGACTGCTGCAGGACCGACAGCGTGTTGTTCCAGGCCCAGTAGATCACGAGACCGGCCGGGAAGGACGCCAGCATGAAGGTGAACAGCACCGGCATCCAGTTGAAGATCATCGCCTGCGCCGGATCGGGCGGGGTCGGGTTGAGCTTCATCTGCACGAACATGGTCACGCCCATGATCAGCGGCCAGATGCCGAGCATCAGGAAGGCGCCGATGACCGGGACCGACGACGGATCCCAGGGGATCAGCCCGAACAGGTTGAAGATCGAGGTCGGATCGGGCGCGGACAGGTCATTGATCCAGCCGAAGAAGGGCGCGTGGCGCATCTCGATGGTGATGTAGAGCACCTTGTAGAGCGCGAAGAACACCGGGATCTGGATCGCGATCGGCAGACAGCCTGCAAGCGGATTGATCTTCTCCGTCTTG
>NZ_MCRJ01000058.1 GCF_001720135.1 Methylobrevis pamukkalensis | reverse complement strand
CGGCCCAGATCCTTCGCCGGCGACTTGGTCGGGACCGGCGGCGTGCCCTGAATGACCGGTTCGGGCGGGGGATCAAGCTTTGCCCTTGCCCTGCGCTCTTCCAGATCGTTGTACCGCATGTTTTCGCGGCGCAATTGCTCGGCTTCGACTTCGGCCTTGTTGTCGTCGGCGTTGATTCCTCGCCGAGGCCCTGCGCGTCGTTCGTACTTCTTGAGAAGCTCAAGCAGTTCAGCATCAGTCTTGGTCGCCAGATCGTCGCCAGAGAGGCCATCGATAATACCCTCGACGACACCAGCCACCTCGACAAGCGAGCGCTTGAGACCGCTTCCGATGATGTCGACTAGGCGCTCGAACCTCTTGTTGAGCTCATCACCTTTCTCGATCAGGTCCTTGTCGATCACGATACCGAGGCTGTGCGCCTCCCGGATCATGTCGCGAACACCGTCCGATCCTCGTGCAATCAGCGAAACGAACTGCTCACCGCCCGTACCACCAAACAACTCGTCGAAAATCCGGATCTGCGCCGCCTTGTCGAGTTCCTCCACACGGTCGATGATCTCGACCAGCAGGTCGGATGGGTCTTTCAGCCGCCCCGCGAGTTCGCTGGCCGTGAAGCCGAGCCGGCGGAAACTGTCGGCACCCGAGCCGCCTCCCGTCTGGATGAACTCGTCGGCGCGAAGCGAAAGTTCCTTGATGCCGTCCGTAAGCGCCCCGACATCGACATTCGATTGCCGTGCGACATAGCCCAGCGCCTGAAATTGCTCGACATCGATGCCAGCCCGCGCAGATTCTGCCTTGAGGTCAGACATCGCGGTCATCGTCGCCCGGAGACTGGCGACGAGGCCCTGAATTCCCTCGGTCACCACCCCCACCGCGAAACCGCCAACAAACGCACCCGCCCCACCAGCGGCCATCGATCGAAGCCCGGCCGCGATTGGTCCGATCCGGCTGCCGAGCCCGGCCAAGTCGTCCTTGGCAGTGCGGATGCCGGCGGAAAGCGCGTGCATGCCAACACCCGGCGCACGGCCGGCCTCTTCAATCTTGCGCAACGCCGCCTGACCCTCGGCGCCAAGATTGCGGAGTTCGGCTTTCACTGCGGCCGTGTTGTTCGTCGCCAGCCGGATCGTGACGTTGCCGCCGGGTTTTGCCATCTGTTGTCTCCGCATATGCCGAATGGTCGTGCTACGATTGGTCCGCTACACAACCGGACCGGGTCGAGGCTGCTCACATGGAATTCTTGCTGACGTTTCTTGGCTGGCTTGGTTTTTCATTTCTGGTAGGCAGCTTTGCCCAGCGCCGGGGTCGGTCCTTCGGCGCCTGGATGATTGTGTCGCTGCTGTTCAGCCCACTGGTGGGCGTGATCATCGTGCTTCTACTTTCGCCGATCGCAGAAAAGACCGAGCCGGCTATCCAGCATCCCGAGGCTTTCAAGCTCTGCCCCCGCTGTGCGGAGAGCGTGAAGCGCGCGGCCCTCGTCTGCCGCTTCTGCGGCCACGAGTTCGGCAACACCCCGAACCCCTGATCACCCCGTTTCGGCCATCCGCCGCCGCGCCCCGGTCAGGAACCCGGCTTCCACTTCCGCCACCAGCCGCCGGAACACCTCCGGCTCCTGCGGCGCCGCGGCGGCCACGGCCGCCAGCGGGTCGAGCCCCGTCACCACGCCGGCAAGCCCGGCCCGGTGCCAGCAGCCCGGCCGGCCCGTCAGGGCGAGGGCGGCGGCGCCGTCGCGGCTTTTCGGCCGGTCCTCGTGTTCCGGGCAGCGGGTTCCGTCCGCCCCGCGTCCGCCCCGGGCGCAGGGCTCGCCGAGTTCCCGGCATCCGGCGCAATACTCTCCGCCACCTCCCCCGCGCCAGTCTGCGAGGCGGCGAACCCTTTTCCCTCGGCGATCACCTCGCGACGTGACCGAAGGCGGCGCCCAGGATCCTGCGCCCGTGGCGCGGGACGGCCACCAGCAGCGCCACCGCGTCCCGGCTCACCTCCACCGGGTTGCCCTCGGCATCCCCGATCCCGTCCCATCCGGTGATTGCCCGAATGCCCACCTCGATCGCCAGCAGGTAGCGCGGCAGGCCGGCAATCGACCCGTCCGCCTCGGCCGGCAGGTCGACGCCGAGGCCGGACAGCACGTCGGCCCCGTCCCGCACCGCCTCCGTCAGCGCCCCGGCCTCGGCTTCGGCCGCCTCCCATTCCACCATCGTCAGTCGGCGCACGGTGACGACGCTGCCCGGCGCCAGCACCAGCGCCGCCGGCGCCAGCAGCGCCGGCGAGATCAGCCGCAGCATCAGTAGGCCGCCACGTCGTTGGTCAGCGTCGCGGTCAGCATCGCCGCACTGGCGCTCTGGGCGCAACGGAAGCCGACCGTCTGTTCGATCCGCCCCGGCCCGCCGATCTCCGGCCCGCCGCGCTCGAAATACGTCGCCGGTGCCGAGAGCACGAGCTTGAGCGACGACGACGTCTGGTAGGTGATCGTCATCGCCGAGGCGGCGCCGGCCAGCGCCAGCTCCTCGTAGGCCCGGTCCAGCCAGCGCAGCCGCAGAGAGCCGGTGAAGCTCGGGTCGGCGCTGCCCGGCGCAAAGCCCGACACCGTGTCGGACCCGTCCACGAAGCGCTCCGCCTCCATCATGTTGTCATAAGTGCCGTCGAAGCCGAGCAGGTTGGCCACCGGCTCCCCGCCGATCGCAAGCACACCCTTGGACGCGGCGAACGGCGCGCGCGCCAGCATCGCCGGCGTGGTGCCGAGATCGAACGACGACGGGTAGGCCGTGTCCTTGCCCATCAGCGCGATCGTCGCCCGCCGATAGCCCGCCTCCTGCCCCAGCTGGAACTGGATCGTCTTGGCGGCCACCCCGGAATGCACCGCCCGCGCCGTGCCGATCGGCGCCGGCAGATGCCAGGTCGGCAACTCCACCCCGCCGGAGGTGAACACGTGGGCGTAGGTCGCGGACCCGGTCGTCACCGGCGCGCCGAACAGCAGTTTCAGCCAGTAGCCGATGTGCCGGAAATCGAGCGGCACCACCACCTGGCCGGACACGTCGGTCAACCCCGGCGCCGGCGCGCCCGGATCGCGCACCGTAGTCAGCGTCTCGCCCAGCAGGTTGTCCGCCTCCAGCGGCCGGGCCGGGCGAAGCCCGAACGAGTAGCAGACGGTCGGAATGTAGTCGCCGCCGCTCACCGCCGCGCCGAAGTCATCCTCCTCGAGGTGATAAAGCCGCAGTTCCTTGCCGTCAGGCTGACGCAGTGTCGGCATGTCAGGATCTCCTAGTTGTCAGAAAACGGCGTCATGCCGGGGAATACTTGCGCAGGAGGCGCGGCAAGCGCGCGCATCCCACCGGAGGGAACCGCAGGCGGGATGCGCCCCTTGGAAGAGTGGCGCGGCAGGCGTGTCTATCCCTCTGGAGGGAACCGCAAGAGGGATGGCCCCCACTAGAAAGGCCGGTTGCTCTGGATGTTCAGCGAGACCTTGACCGTCGCGGCTTTGACTTGCGGCGCGCCGTCAAACACGGTGTTGCTGCGCAGCACCTCGGCCACATCCGCGTCGCCGAGCACCGCGTGCAGCGGATGCTCATCATCAGCCACGGCCGCCGCCAGCGCCTTTGCCGCATCGTGGATCGCGATCAGCCCGGCATCGAAATTCGCAATCCGGCGATCCGTGTCCACGTCCGCCACCGCGAAGTCGACCTCGGCCAGGTGCTCGATCTCGTAGATGTTGCCGCCGGCGTCGCCCGCGCCGATCAGCACCTCGGTCACCCGCCCGTCGCCGTCGGCGAGGTTGGCGTAGATCTCGCCGCCCTCGGCCGGTTCGAACAGCGAGGCCGGCACCGCCCGGTCGCGGTGCACCGGTCCAAGCCCGGCCGCCGTGAACGTTGCCACCAGCGCGGCGTGCAGCGCCGCCAGAACCGTGTCGGTCGTGCTCATGGCCTATCCCTCGTCGTCGAGCGCATCGGCCACATGCCGGGAAACGGACCCGAGCCATTCGGCGCCAAGCTGGGTGCGGATCTTCGCGCCATCAAGGCGCCGCTGCAGGCGCACCTGGCGGACGAGCACGAACATCGGCACGCTGGTCACATTCTTGCCCGCGTCCAGCTCGCCGCGTTTCGCCTGCCGGAAGCCCTTCCGCGACTTTGTCCTGATCGCCCGCAGCACGGCCAGATAGACGCCGGGCCGGGTCAAGGACGGCACGATGTCGAGGTCGATGTTGAAGCTGTTCTCCACCTCTTCCGGCTTCAGCCGCCGCCCGCCCCGGCGTGGCACATGCTCGGTCGGCAGCCACAGGAACACCGAGCCCTTGACCGGCCGGATCGTCGCCCCCTCCTCGAAGGCCGAGACGATCGCCGAGGCCCGGCTGTAGATGTAGCCGGCCGGCGCCATCGACCGGCCGCGCTTCGGGTAGACCTCCGATCGCCAGGTGTTGGCGACCCGCTGGCCAAGCCCGGCCGAGACCACATCCACCCGCAGCCGGCCGACGCCGGCGCGGACCGTGGCCCGCGCCGCCGCCATCATCGCCGTCTCGACGGCCGCGATCCTCCCCTCGACGAAGGCCGGCAGGTTGCCCTCGATCGCCGCCGAGACGAGCGCCCGATCCGAACCCGCCATCACGGCACCTCGCAGGTCCAGATCTGCCGCAGCGGATCCTCGCGCCGCGGTGCCGCACGCACGGTCACCGTCTCGCCGGTCGAAATCACGAATGTCCCGCCCTCGGCCGGCGTCACCTCGCTGGCCCGCACCTTCAGCACCCGCCGCCCCAGCACCGCCCGCCCGTCGCCGAACCCGGCCATGGCGTCCGGCCGGGTCACGATCACGGTGCAGGCGATGCCGGCCTCTTCGCCCGGCGGAATGTAGGACGCCGGAACGCCCCACATCCCGAACTGCGCGGCGTTGTGCGCCGCGCCGAGGTCCGTGCGTGCCATCGCCGCCGGGCCGTCAGGTCCGCTTGGCGCGGTGCAGCGCCTGCGGCATCACGCACACCGGCAGCGGGTAGGAGTACATCTCCGGCTGCACCCACATATTCCGGTCGCGGTCGTAGACCATCCAGGAATAGAACTCCCTGCCGAGTGTGTTTGCGAAGTCGAACGGCTCGGCCGGGGCGAAGGCCATCGGGAAGATGCCGGCGTTGAGCGGGAAGAATTTGCACTTGTCGGTGCCGATCGCCACCGTCGAGCCGTCGTCCGTTCCCCGGTAGTTGACGAAGGTGATGCCGCCGAAAGTGAACTGCTCGAAGGCGTTGCCTTCCCGCAGACTGGCCGCCATCTGGGTGTTGAGGAAGGTCTCGCGCACCTCCGAATGCGCCGTGAGATCATCCCAGAAGGCATCACCGCAAAGGCCGACGATCCGCACCGCGTTGCCGCCCATGCCCTTGAGGCCGCGGGTGATCGAGCGCACCACCTCGTTGCACTTCTTGCGCACCACGCCGGAGGCCGGCGCGGCGTTGTCGAGGTCGAAATCGAGCTCCGCCGGGATCGTCTGCTGGAACTCGGTCGCCCAGTTGTAGAGCGGGGTGCCGTCGGCATCCGTCACCACCCCCTGCACCATGCCGAGCAGCATGTTCTCCCGGGTCAGTTCCATGTCGGCCCGCATCAGGGAAAGCCGCCGAGCCACCTCGACCTGTACCTGCTCCAGTTCAGTCTCGGAGCCAAATGCGCGGATGTTCTGGATTTCCGAAGACTGGATCGTCGACGACTGCGCCAGCCGCAGCGTCTGGAACGACCGGGCGGTGCGCAGTTCGCGGGCCTTCTGCTTTGGCGGCGCGCCACGCGGGCTGGTCTGGATCAGCGCCGGCGCGTTCGACCGCTCCTCGATGAAGACGTCGGTTGTGCGGACCGGGGTCGGCACGTAGAGCCCCGGCAGCGAGGAGAGAAACCCCGGCACATAGCCGATCTTGTCGACGGCCGCCGTCAGGCTCACAGCCGAGAAGACATCGTTCTTGAAGACATCCATGGTCGCCATGGCGTTGATCCTTGTCATGAGGGGCCGGCGACCACGCCGGCTTGGGAAGGGGAAAGGACGAAGGGGGCCGGCCGCGCCCTGCGGCCGGCGAAAGGTCAGCGCAGGATGATGCCGCGCTGCGAAAGCTGGTGGCGCGCCGCGGCCTTCTCGCCGGCGGTCATCCCGGACGGCCAGGTCACGTCCGCCTCGCAGATCTCGCAGTCGCGCACGAGGCCCACGCCACGCACCGCCGCGTCGGTCGCGTCATAGGCGTCATAGGCAAAGCCCGCGGCATATTGGCTGCCGTCGGTGCCGTCATGGTCGAAGGCGACCCACACGACGTCGGCCGCGTCCAGCGTCAGCGTGATGTCGAAGCCGTCGCCGACGATGAAGTCGGACGAACCGTCGGCGATCGCGAACTTGATGTCGTCGGTGAAGGCGGAGCCGACCGCCACGTCGCCGAGCACGTTGCCGTCCGGATCCTCGACCCGGAACGTGCCGCCGTTGCTGGCGGCGGTGATGCAGCGCACCGTGTAGACGCCGGGCTTGGCTCCGGGCAGCACCGGCGTGGTCGCGTCCATCGTCAGCGTGCCGTTGCCGGTGTTGCCGCCGCTCTTGGCGGCAGACACGGCCGTCAGCGCGTCGCCGTAGAGCGCCGCCAGCACCTGGCCGGCGGCGACAACCTCGCCCTCGGCAATCACCACCTCGTCGCGCGAGCGGAAGTTGTTGGCCTCGCTCACGATGAAACCGCCCGCGTGGCGGGCCTCGGTCAGGGTAACCATCGGGAAGTCTCCAGTTGGATGTCAGGTCAGATCAGGGCCGCGCGGCTGTCCGCGCGTCGTGAAGATCAGAAGCCGGGGTCAGCGGGGCTTGGCGCCGGGCACCTTGGCAAAGGCCTTGTCCCACGAGGCTTCGGCCGCCTTCTCCCCGCCGGCCGGCGCGCCGCCGCCGCCGCCGAGCGCGGGCGTGCGCCCGCCCATCGCCTCCGCAAGACGGCCGCTCTTCGGCGCGGCAGCAAGCATGTCCTTGGCCTCGCCATAGGTCAGCTTCTTCGCCTGCACCTTGGCGGCGAGTTTGCGCGCCAGCGCCTCGCGGCCCTTGGCCTGGGGCGAGGTGGCGAGCGCGACGGCGGCCATGGCACCGGTGGCGGCGGCCTTCGGCTCCTCGTCCTCGCCTTCCGCCGCTTCCTCCTCCGGCTCATCGTCTTCGGCGGCCTTGTCCTTGGCCATCTCGTCCTCGTCGTCGTCCTCGCCGTCCGCCGCTTCCTCCTCCGGCTCCGCGCTTTCGGCGAGCTTCGCCAGCGCCTTGAGCTTGGTCTCGGCGTCATCCTTGCCGGCGAGGATCGCCGCCATCTTGGTCTTCACGGCCATGTCGGCCTCCTGTTCGGTTGCAGATGATGTGGCCGCGGGATCGGCCGGGGTTCCCGCGCCGGCCACAGGTCCGGCGTCGGGTGTTTCGCCGCGCACCAGCGCAGCAAGAGCAGCAAAGGCCTCCTCTTCGGAGGCAATGGCGTCGATGAAGCCGCCGGCCAGCGCGGCATCGGAATGCGGAATCACGGCCGCCTTGGTGCCGAGCACCGCCTCGCGCGAAAGCCCGCGCCGCGCGGCGACATGGCCGACGAAACGCTCGCCGGTCCAGTCGACCATCTCCTGCAGGGTTGCCCGCGCACTGTCGGACAGCGGCGCCGACCAGCTGCCGTCGTCCTTTTGGTCGCCGAACTTGATCGCCGTCACCGTGCGCCCGCCTCGGCGAGCGCCTTGGAATACTCGGCATGCATGATGATCACGCCGATCGAGCCGACCAGGCCTTCCGGCGCCGACACGACCTTGTCGCAGGAGACGATCGCCCAGTATCCGGCCGACAGCGCGGCCGACCCGACGAAGCCATGCACCGGCTTGCCCGCCGCACTCACCTTGCCGATCGCCGCGGCGAAGCTCTCCAGCCCGTCGACCAGCCCGCCCGGCGTGTCGAAGCGCAGCATCACCGCGCCGATCGCCTCATCGCCTTCGGCTTCCTGCAGCATCATCGTCAGCCGGTCATAGCCTTCGACCCAGACATCGCCGTCGTACCAGCAGATCGCCCGGTCCATCAGCGGCCCGCGCACGTCGATCACCGCCACGCCGTCCGCCACGATCAGGCCGGAGGGCCGAACGATCGCCCGGCCGCGCAGATAGGTCGGCGTCCACGCCGCGGGCTTTTCGGCCGGCGCCTCGTCGCCCCGCCCCAGCAACCGCGCCAGCAGCGACCGCTCGTCGCGCCTGCGGTCGTCCCGCAGGATCATCTCCTGCACGCCCGCCGCGCCCTGCGGCGCAAGCGGGATCGGGCGGCCCGTGAAGGCCGCCAGCGAAGGATGTCGGGTCATGGGTGTCCTCAGATCTCGCCGGGGCGGCGGTCGGCGTTGGGATCGTCGGTCGGCGCGATCACCGACGGATCGACAGCGCTGGGGCGAAGGCCGAGGCTGGCCAGCATCGCCTGTTCGGCGGCCAGCTGCGGCAGCACCGTGTCGATGTCGCCGCCCTGTTCGGCGATCTCGCGCTCGAGCGTCGAGATCATCGCCTCGATTCTCATCTGCGAGGCCTGCGCTTCCTTGACCGGATCGACATAGCCGCGCGGCGGGCCGATCCAGTCGGCGCGTACATAAGCCGCTGGCGCGTCGTAGAAATCCGGGGCGCCGGCCGGGACCGTGAGCCGTCCGCTGTCGATCGCATCCTCAAGCCAGGCCGTATAGAACGGCTGGGTAAAGCTGTTGATGATCGTCGCCCGCAGCACGTTGATCCGCCGCCACACCTCGTTCAGCGCCGCCCGCGCCGAGGAATAGTTGGTCTTCGACCAGTCCATCGACAGCTGTTCGTAGGAGAGGCCGATCGAGGCCGCGAGCTTCTGGAGGAACACCGCCTGGAAGGCCGGAAATCCGGAGGTATTGCGCGCCTGGGTGTTCATCTCCAGCTTGTCCGTCGGATGCATCATCAGGAACCGGGTATCTTCATAGGTCGGCCGGTTCTTGTAGAATTCCGCGCGCTGGGTGTTGAGCGCCCCCCAGTCCATTTCGCTCTCGTCGGCGCCCAGTAGCTCGGCCATGTAGTGGTTGCCGAACTCCGAATAGATCGCGCCGGTGATCGTTGCGTTCAGCGCGGCGGTCCGCACCTCCGCCTCCGAGTAACGCGACAGCATCCGCGTGCTGACGAGTGCCGAGACGAGACCGGAAATGCCCCGGCTCTGGTCGGCGCGCCCCATCTCATAGGCATGCAAAACACGCGGCCGTTCCCAGTCTCCGATCTGTTCCCACCGCGGCACCCGGTCCCAGGTGAAGGCGTCGAGCGAACCGGCCACGTCGCCGGGGTGCCGCCGCCGCAGGTAATAGGCCACCGGCGCGCCGTCGTCGTCGAGCTCCACCCCGCCGCGCAGATGATCGTCGTCCATCCGCCCATCGGGATTGGACAATCGGTCCGGGTCGATGATCTGCAGGCAGGTCGCGAACGGCCAGCCCGCGCGCGGCCGCCAGTGCAGCACCGCCACCGCCTCGCCGACCCCGACCATTTCCCGGAACGCAAGGCCAACCATCCCGGCAAACAACAGCCTCCGCTGCACGTCGCCGCGGAACGTCGGATCGTCGGCATACTGCCGCCACGCCGCGTCGATCTCGCGGCCGAAGGCCTTTGCCGCCTCCACCGAAATCCCGAGGCCCACCGGGTCGGGCTTGGCCGAAAGCCGGAAGGTCGCCCCGACCGACATGTCGGTCAGCCGGTTGACCGCCGATTGCGCCCAGCCCTCGTTGCGGATCAGGTCGCGCAGTCGCGCCACCGTCACGTCGCGCTCGGCGAGCCACGCCGCATCCGCCGACAGCAACGGCGGCAGATAGCCGCCCATCGCCTGGCTGCCGAGATCGGCCGCGGCATAGTTGCTGCGCGCCGTGAACCCGCCGGCATAGCCGCCAGCCGACGCCAGCCGCGCCGAAGCCCCCGTCGTGTCGCCCGCCCGGACGCGCACAACGGGCTTTGCCGAGGCCGCCATCAGAAGCGAGATCCGAAGCGCGGACGCAGCGGGCCGACGCCGATCTTTTCGCCAGTCAGGGCCGAGAGCTTGCCGCGCAGTTTCAGGATCTCCCGGTCGATCTCGTCGGTGGTGACTGCCACGAACTCGACCGACCCGGTGTCCGGATAGGCCGATTTCTGCACCTGTGTGCCCGCCAGCCGGTCAAGCTTGGTCGCCTCCAGCCGGGCGATGGCGGTTCGGATCTCGTCAGCGGTCATGGGGTCACCCGTTGAGCGCCGCGAGCGCGGCGAGTGCGTCGGTCATCTTCGACTTGCCCGGCCTGGCCTCCGCCGGATTGGCGGCAGGAGCCTCGGTCGCCGCAGGCGAGGCCGGCACCGGAGAGGGTCCAAGCGGCAGGTCTTCGAAATCGAGTTGCGCGCCGGCCATCGGCGTCTCGCGCTCGGCTTCCATCCGGTCCCAGAACTCGTCGGACTGCTGGTCGCCGGCGTAGCGGTAGAAGGCCGCAAAGGAATAGACGAAGGTGTCGAGCGCTTCGTTGCGCTCCTCCACCGTCACCCACTCGTATTCGATGAAGCCGCTGCGCCGCTTGATCGGCTTGCGCCGCTCGGCTGTCAGCATCCGGTAATAGTCGTCGCCGAGGAACTTCGGGAAGGCGATGTATCCGGGCGAGACCGGATCGTCCTTGCTTAAGTTGTGATAGAGCCGGAGCTTGATCCCCGACGTGCCGACGTTGAAGAACCGACCGCCGTGTTTCCGC
Source organism: Methylobrevis pamukkalensis (assembly GCF_001720135.1). Classification (GTDB taxonomy): domain Bacteria; phylum Pseudomonadota; class Alphaproteobacteria; order Rhizobiales; family Pleomorphomonadaceae; genus Methylobrevis; species Methylobrevis pamukkalensis. Next base: position 15,796 of record NZ_MCRJ01000058.1, on the reverse strand, counting down.
ACCTTGCCGGCCTTGGTGTATTCCTTCTTGACGAAGGCGAGCGTCGGTTTGCCGTCCTTGCCGACGCCGCGCACCACCATCACCAGCGAGGCCGGCTTGCGCTTGGCCCAGGCGAGCACGTCATCGGTGCGATAGTTGCCGTCGATCGCGATCCGGTCGAAGCCGATCTGCCGGCCGGCGCAGTTGCGGAAGGTCCGCGTCGTCAGCCTGTCCAGCGCCTCGGTCGCCTCCGGGTCGCCGATCTCGTGCGGGATCACCCCGTAGTCGATGACACAGGCACCCCGGTTGCGCGTCCAGGCGTTCGCCTGCCACTCGATCCGGTTGCCCTGCACGTCGATGCCGCAGGTGACCACCAGGCCGCCGGCCGGGATCGTGCCGCGCGCATGACCCAGCTCGTCGCCGCGCCGGCGAAGATCTTCCCAGGCCGGCGCCTCGCCGGTCGTCACGAACGCCTCGCCGACCACGTCGTTGAGGAACGTCTGTTCGGCGCCTGCTTCGCCCTTCGCCTTCAGCCATTTGTAGGCAATCCGCGCCAGCGACTGCAGCGCCGAATACGCCGACCACAGGAAGAATGACCGGTGCCGCGCCTTCATTTCCGGCCGGCGCGCCACCCATTTGCCCCGCCGCACCATCGCCCGGCGATGATGGTCCTCGATCGCGCAGCCGCAGGACACGCAGTCGAAATGCGCATCCTCCAGATGCCCGGCCTCGATGTTGGCCTTGAGGTTGTCCCACTCGAGCACCTGATAGGTGTCGCAGTGCGGACAGGGCACCTCGTAATATTCCTGACTGCCTTCCTCGAAATTCTTCGTGATCCGGCAGCCGGGCATCACCATCGGCGTCGAGATCTTGAACACCTTGGCGAACTCGACCGCCCACGACCGGCTGTCCGCCTGGGATTCCGGATCGCCCGCGTCGTTGTTCGACCACTTGGCAAGATCGTCCTGCACCTGGCGGGCGACTGTCATCTGCGACAGGCCCGCCGCCGAATTGGCGCCGGCGATCTGAAGCGTCGCCAGCCCGTCCCGGCGCTCCTTGCGCATCGTGCTGTCGGAGGCGTCCTTCGCGCTCGCCGGAAACAGCCGGCGCACCAGCGCCGTGGAATCCATCAGCCGCTTGAGCTTCATCCGCGACCAGCGCCGCCCGTTCTCCTCGGTCGGGTGGACATAGAGCATGTCCCCGGCGTCCATCGTCAGGCTGCCGAGCGTGAAGATGTTGGCGAGCACCGTGCCGCCCAGCTGCGCCGACTTGCGGAAGGTCACCGTGCCGCAGGGATCATCCGGCGACAGCGCCTTGAGGATCTCCGTGAAGAACGGAAACAGGTCCGGATCGTAGGGTCCGGGAAACGACGGGCTGTCCGTGGTGGTAAACACCACATTGTCGACCGCCCATTTCTCGTAATCGATCGGCGGCGGCGGGGTCAGGACATCCGCCAGCGCCTCCATGGCGATCCGCTCGGGATTGGCAAGCCGGATCATCGGCGCATTCATGCCGGTTCCACCTCGTCGATCTCGTCTTCGGCCAGATCCGGGGCCCGCTCCGGGACCATGCCGACAGCATCGTCCGTGTCACTGACATCGATGCCGCCGCTGTCGAGCACGGTCTCCGGCAGCGCCAGGGCCTGATCCCGGATTTCCCGCGCCGCCCGCTCGCGCACCTTCCGCAGCGACCCCTTGAGCGCAAACGTGATGTCCCGGTTCGTCAGCGTCCGGCCCTCGTTCGCCGCGGCACCCGCCGCCGCCGTGACCTCGCCGGCCATGTCAGAGATCGCGCCCTCGAACAGCGTCAGCATCCGCGCCGCGACCTTGACCGCCTCCTCGCGCATCGCGCTCGCCAGCACGTAGCGCCCGGCGCTCGCCGCCCGCTCCTCCGCCTGGCGCTCGGTCTGCATCCGCGCCTGCGCCAGCTTCTCCCGCTTGATCTGCTCCTCGAGGCTGTCCGCCCGCGAAGAGACCGAGGATGAAGAGCCTGTGGATATCGTCGCCACCACCGGCGCCGGCGCATCATCCAGCCGCGTCGAAAGTCCGTTCAGCGAGAATCGCTGGGTCGTGTCGAGACCGGACCTGAGCTGCTCGCGGGCGACATCCACGTCGATTCTCGCCCGCATCCCCTCCCCGACGATCGCCGGCCCGAAGATCTTCCCTTCCGAAATGTACTGCGACACCCGCCCGGCGGAGACGTTCAGCAGCCTGGCGAAATCGCCCTTCGTGACGACCTCCCCCATGCCGCGCACCTCCTTTAGCCGATGCTTGAGGCTCCCCTAAATCCTTGAGCCCGCTGCTAAACCTTGAGGCTCCATTCCCCGCTCTCTCTCCAATCACCCCGCGCCTTCGTCCGCCGCATTGCGGGGGATCGGGGGAAGGACCCGCGCAATCGGGCGGGCCGCGCGGCGGGGCCGGTCGGGTCGGTCGAGGGGTCGGCGATGTCGAGGGGATTGCCAGAAACGACGACGCCCCGGCCGTCGGGCCGAGGCGCATGTCTGGATGTTTGATGAGGAGGCCATCGCGTTGGGCCCCTGTCAAGCGCCACCGCGACGGGGCGACACCTTCCCCCGCACCTTCACGCCGGACCGAGCCGGGTCGAGCGTGCCGCAGAACGCCTCGTCGATCGAGGCCAGCGCCTCGCGCAGCATCCGCCCGACGTATTTGCGGGTGTTCGTGTCGACACCGGCATCACTCACCTTTGCCGTCGGCCATCCGATCGCCACCTCGGTCACGCTTCGCCCTTCGAAGCAGACCGCGCGCACGATCCGGAACGCCGCCTCGCCGACCTGCGCACGGACGCGCTCGACCAGCCGGATCGCCGACACCACCATCGCCGTTGGCTCGCCGCCACCCATCAGGCTGGTGTCGACCTTGACGCGGCCGTAGTCGATCGCCTTCACGCCGCCCGCCTCCGCCGCCTCGATCGTCGCCCGCACCCAGGCCGCGGCCCGAAGCTCCGGCAACCCGATCTCCCCCCGCCGCGCCATGCCTTTCAGCCCGGAGGAGACGGCGATCTCGACGAGGTCCACCTTGCTCGCGTCCCACGCGGCCGGCACCTCGATCATCATCCGCTGCATCATCGCCATCTCAGCCCTCCAATCCCGCAAATTCCATCACCTCGCCGCCCTCGTCGGGGGGCCAGAGGCTCGGCATGAAGATCCTGTCGGCATGGTCGGGCTTGGGCAGGTCGATGCCGCGATGCCGCCAATGCGCCTTCCACGCGCCAAATTCGTTCGATCCGACCAGCACATAGACGAAGCCCACCGCCACGGCCTCCAGCCGTGCCGCCTCCGTTTCGGTCTCGCCGACGGCCAGATTGCGCCGGGCGCTGTCCACCATGGCCGCGGCGATCTGCGGCCCGCGATGCCGGTTGCCGGCCGCGTCCTTGGCGCCGAGGCGGGAAAGCCACCACCAGCGCGCCCACCACACCCGCGACCACGGCGCGAGCGTCCGGTATCCGACCGCGCCGACGGATCGCCCCCGCCTCGTTCCCAGAACTTTTCACGCAGGTAGGTCTTGGCAGCGACGAAGGATTTCCGGCCGTTGCGGCGCTGTTCGCTCACCACGGTGGTGATCGCCTCATCCCGGCTCGCCGCTGCCCGCTCTGCCTCTCCAAGCCCCTTCCAGACCGCGAAGGCCTGCGACCTGCTGTCGTGCCGATGCTTGTCGGAGGCCGACAGCCATCGCTCGAAGAACGTCGCAAACCCCGCCTCGTCGAAATCGCCCGGTGGAGGCCCCCCGTCGCCCCCGCTTCCCCTGTCCGTGGCGCTGCGCTTGCCGTCGGCCCTGTCGTTGCGAAGCGCGCGCCTCTCTCTCCCCCTTGGGGGTTGGGGGGTAGGTTTCAGGCAAGAGCCGTTAAGAGGGGTCGTTAACATTGGTGCCGATGCAGGGCCGGCACCCCCTGCCGGTCCAGGAGCGGCACCCCCTGCCGACCTGTCGGCAGGGGGTGCCGACAGGTCGGCACCGTCCACAGCATCGGCCGCAGCCTCTTCCGGCCCGAAATCAGCCCCCCCGAAAGCCCCCTCGACAAACCCGTCGAGGCCCATCTCGTCAGGCGGCGGCAGGTCGTCGCCGGCCTCATCCAGCAGCAACGTGGCGCCGGCCGCCGCCATGTCGGCCGCAGTCACGTCGAGGCGCACGCGATACCAGTGCGCCGCGTCGCCGCCGCTGTGGCGCGTGCCGGTGCGCTTCTCCAGCCACCCGGCTTCCATCAGCCGCCGCAGCGCCGACTGGATCGTCGAGCGGGCGCAGGCAAGCTGCCGCGCATGGTGACCTGACTGCGGCGACACCAGCCAAGCTCGTTGGCGTGGATGCCGAGCAGCGCCAGCACCTGCAGGTCGCGGCCCTCCAGACGTGGATCGACCACGGCGCCGGCGGGAATGATCGAATAACGCGGCCCGCTCATGACACGTCGTCCCGTTGCATCTTGTCCAGTTCGGCCGCCCGTTCGGCCTCGAAGGCCTGCCGGGCGGCGATGAATGCCCTGAAGTCGTCGGCATGGCGGCGCACGAAGGACAGCGTGCGCCCGATGGCGTCCATCGCCTCGATCTCCTTGTCGGCCGCCGCCTGCGTCATCCTGCCCCTGGCGACGCGATCGGCGAGAAAGTTGGCCCGCCCATCCGCGTGGCGCTTGTGCCAGCTGATCTGGTCGTGGATGGAGACGCGCGGCCCGGCAGGGGCGGCGGGTTGATCCGCTGCGTTCACGAGGTACCCCCGAACAGGTCCGGCGCCTCGATTGCGCCGCGTCGGCTGCGCCGCAGCGGCCGGGCAAAGTCCCGCATCTGCTCGATCACCCGCTCGTATCCCTCGCGCCGCTTGCGCAGCGCCTTGCCAAGGGCCAGACAGCGCGCCCGCTCGCGGGCGATCGTCTCCTGCGCCGCTCGCAGCTGCGCGTCCTGAAACGCCACCTGCGCCTCCAGCATCCGGCGATAGAGATCGGCATTGTCCCGCCGCCGCTCATACGCGGCCCGCGCCCGGCCCAACTCGCGGGCAAGATCGTCGAGGGTGGTCATGGCCAGCACCCCCGCCTCGATGCCTCCAGCGCGCCAATTCTTTCGGACATTTTTTGTCCGAAATCCCTTGACGGGCGGACAAAAATGTCCGATAGTCAATTCATCGAAACGGAGACGGACATGGATAAGCGAGACCGCTTCATCGCCGCCCTCCGGGACGAAGCCAAAGCCAAAAACCTCGGCTTCCGGGTCGAGACAGGCAGAGGCAAGGGCGGCCACGCGATGGTCTGGGTCGGCGAGACATTCACCACCCTCCCCTCCCGCGAGATCGACCCGAAGACGGCCCGGAAGATCAGGAAGGCGCTGGGGCTCGATTGAGCCCCGGCGTCGCCCGCCTCCATCACCGCCCGGACGGGCAAATTGAACGGAACCGCAGAGATGAGAACCTACACCTACCCCGCCCTTTTCGAGCCCGGCGACGATCCGGCCGTCACCGTCGTCAGCTTCCCGGACGTGCCGGAGGCTATCACCGAGGGCACAGGCGAAGCGGAGGCCCGCGCCAATGCCGCCGATGCCCTCGGGCTGGCGCTGCTTGCCATCCTGCGCGCTGGCCGGACGCTCCCCGCCGCCTCGCCGGCGCCAGCGATGCCGCAGATCGCGCCCGAACCGGAGGTGGCGGCCAAGCTCGCCGTGATCGAGGCGTTTCTCGCCGCCGACATCACCCGCACCGAACTCGCCCACCGCCTCGGCATCGACGAGAAGGCCGCCCGCCGCATCCTCGACCCGATGCACCCAACCAAGCTGCCGACGCTCAGTGCGGCGCTGGCGGCGATGGGGCAGCGGCTGGTGATCGGCGTCGAGGCCGCCTGAAAGAAGAGGGCGCATCACTCCGCCGCCTCCCCGAACGCGAACATCTCCATCGGCTTGGCCGTCCGCTTCCGAACCGGGGCGGACACTTCGCGCGGCTGGTAGTTGGCCGCCACCAGGTCGCGGGCCTCCGTCGGGCAGACGGCGTTGCCGCACATGTGCCCCTGCTGCTCCAGCGTGAAGCGGATGATCGAGCCGTCGGCGTCGATGCCGTGGTCGATGATGTAGTCGAGGGGAAATCCGTTGGCGGTGTAGCGCTCGCGCGGCGTCAGCATCCGCATGCAGATGTCGACGATCACGAACAGGATGCCGTCGACATCGACTGTGACGAACTCCCGGTCGTCCCAGCAGCCATGCGCGCGCAGCAGATCCGCCACCTTGCGCGCCTTGGCCTCATGCCCGGCCGAGAAGGGCGGAACGCCGGCCAGCGCCTCGACGAGGCCGAACCGGGCCTTGGCGGTGTCCGTGCGCCCAGGTGCATCGACACTCGCGCCGACTTCGTCCGTGCCGTAGTAGACCGTCATCAGCGGCATGCTGACGAGCGCGTGGTGCTGCCCGCCCGACGAGATCGTCGTTGCCGGCTGGTCCGCCGCTGCGGTGCGCCGCTCGCTGCCGCGCAGCGTCAGCATCGAGACCGCGACAACATTCTGTTGCGTCCCGCGCACCGTCAGCGTCGAAAGCGGCTCGTCGACCGGCTTCGACGGCTGGCCCGGGTGCGTCCCGGCCGAATGCTGCGCCATGAAGGCAGCCACCAGCGAGGTCTTGCCGCTGCCGCCGGCCGTGATCGTCCCCACCGGCTCGGCAACGCCGGAACCGACCGAGTTGCCGAACTCCCGGCAGAGCGAGACCGCGACGAGCGACCCTTCGTTCCCGGTCGGCACCGGCGTCGGTCCGGGCTTGTCGACGGCCAGGTTGCGAGGCTCCTGTCCGTCGCGCTCGCCGTAGCGCGGCACCAGATAGGGGGCAATGACCACATTCTGGTCCTTCGCCGAGGCCGTGAACGTCTGCGACGGGGCATCGGCCGGCCGCGTGCCGCCGCCCTGCTGGGCATAGGCGACGAAGGGCATCACGATCGCGTCGTCGCGTGTTGCGGTCAGGGCCGACAGCGGCATGTCGATCGAGCGGTCGCGCGCCTCGCCGCGGCGGGCCGTGTGGTTCACCTTCACGATGAAGGGACGCCTGCGCAGGACGCGCTTCTGCACGCCCTTGGCGACGCGGGCCATCGTGTTGAACGCCAGCGGCCGCTTGGCGACCAGGCCGAGCTTGGCCTTGATCTCCGCCGAACTGTCGAAGATCGACGGGATCGGCAGGCTGAAATCGATGCAGTCGGCCACGATCGGCCAGGGCTTCATCTCGCCGGCCACGATGCGCGCGGCATCGGCCGCGTTGCCGGGATCGCCGAAATGCCGCTCCGGCCAGACGATCGGCTCGCCGTCGCGGCGCATGACCATGAACAGCCGCTTGCGGATCGTGGCCGAGCCCGACCACCAGGCGCGCCGCTCCCGCCACTCCACCACGTAGCCGAGCGCGCGCCACGCCTCGACGAAGGCCTTGAAGGTCTCGCCCTTGCGCACCGGGCACCGTTTGCCATCTGGCAGCAGCGGCCCCCAGTCGACGTATTCCTCGACGTTTTCGAGAAAGATCACACGGGGCTTCTGCCACTTCGGCAGCGCCTTGACCCAGCCGAAGATGGCCCAGCCGATCCCGCGCGTGGTCTTGTCACCGTCGCGCCGCGGCGCCGCGCCCTTGGCCTTCGAATGGTCGGTGCAGTCGGGCGACATCCACAGCATGCCGATCGGCCTGCCGCCGCACATGCCGACGGCATCGACCGTCGCCACGTCCTGGAGCATGTGCCGCGTGGCCGGGTGGTTCGCCCGGTGCATCGCCAGCGCGAACCGGTCGTGGTTGATCGCGATGTCCGGCGACCGGCCCATCGCCATCTCGTATCCTGTCGATGCGCCGCCGCCACCGGCAAAGCTGTCGATGCTGATCTCGCGCATCACTCCGCCGCCTCCAGCAGGTCGAACAGCGACGGCACCGCCTTCTTCCGCGCCTCGGCCTCGAGATACTTCACCCCATCGAGAAAATACCCGGGGTTGAGTTCGGCGGCGCGGCCGCGGCGACCCAGCGCCAGCGCGCGGACCGGGACGGTGAAGAGGCCGCCGAAGGGGTCGAAGACGAGGTCGCCGGGCGCCGAGAAGCGCGCGATGCAGCGGTCGACGATGTCGAACTGCAGCGGGCAGACGTGCATCTCACGGCCCTTGGCGGCCTGCGAGGTGTTGAGCGTGCGCATCCGGTCCACGTCATGCCACACGTCGGGCCGGGTCGTGCCCGGCCACAGCGACATGAAGTCGGACGGCAGCGTGCCGCGCGCGTCGAGTGCCTCGCCGATCGCGACGTGGGTCTCGTAGTCGTAGACCTCTTCCATCGAGAAGGCCTTGAACACCTTGCCGACCACCTTCGGGTCGAGCGCCGCGAATTCGGCGGCCGTCAGGTTGCGGTTGCCGGAGGATCGCCAGCGGGCGTGCGCGTCGATCTGCCAGCGAGCCCGGCTGTAGCCGGTGCCCGGCTCCGGCGTCAGCTTGCGGTCGAAGGGCACCAGGGCACCCTCGCCTCCGTCGTCGGAAGGAGCCCGGCACAGCGGCTTGTCCTTGGTCACCCGCTCGTCGGCATAGGCGTGGGTGCGGTCGGTCGGAAGCTTGCGGAAGATCAGCAGATACTCGGGCGAGCCACAGCCCATCTTGGTGCTGTCCTTGGCGTTCTCGCTCCAGCCGAGCCGATAGGTCTGGTTGTTCTCGCGCACCACGTCAGTGTCGATCGTGATCATGCCCATGTAGAGAAAACCGTGGCGCATGAAGTGCGCCAGCGTCTTGGCATGAAACGGGTTGACCGTCGGCGTGCCGAAGCCGGTGACCGAGCCGAACAGGATCCTGTCCTTGACGTGGATGCAGGCGTTGCGGCCGGGCTTGAGCACCCGCAGCAGCTCCGGCGTCAGGTGGTCCATCTGGGCGAAGAAATGGTCGTCGTCGTCGGTGTGGCCGAAATCGTTGTAACTCGGCGTGTATTCGTAGTGGTTGGAGAAGGGGATCGACGAGACGATCAGGTCGACGCTGCCGTCCTCCATCCGCCGCGCCTCGTCGACGCAGTCGTTGTTGGCCACCTGCCAGCCCTCGCCGCGCGCCTCGATCCGCTCCACCCCGATCGAGCGGGTGAGCGCCGTGGCCATCGACAGCTGGTCGAGGCCGTAGGTCCGGATGATCTCGCTCATCTTCGTCGCCATCTCCTCGTGCCGCGCCCACTTGTCCTCGAGGTCGCGGCGCGTCTCGCGCAGCGTCTCGGGATAGATCACGTCGACCTCGACGGGATGCGGCTGGCCGAAGCGCTGCAGCCGGTGGATCGCCTGGATGAAGTCGTTGAACTTGTGCCCGACGCCGACGAAGGCGGCCTTGTGGCAGAAGCGCTGGAAATTGCAGCCCGATCCGGCGATCACCGGCTTGGTGGAGAGGATCGGGAACAGCCCGTCGGAGAAGTCGGCGATCCGCTGTTCGCGCTCGTCGAGATCCTGCGTGCCCCAGACCGAGCGCGCGCCCGGGATCGCCTTCTCGATCGCGCGGCGCTCGTCCTCCAGGTCGTGCCAGATGATCCGGTGATCGCCGCTCGGGTCAGCCTTGTCGGCGGCGACGATCCCCTTGAGCTTCTCGATCACCGACGGCAGCGCCAGGCGCCGCTCGCGCGCCTCTTGCGGAAGGCCGCGCGCCCCGTCGCGCACGAGCATCATCTGCCCGTCGCGGTCCACCTGCGTGCCGCCGTCGCCGGCCGGCACCTCGTGCCAGGTCACCTTCAGCGGCGGCAGGTCATAGCCCTCGTCGGAAAATCCGAGGTCGGACGGCTTCTGGATGATCACCGCCCAAGAGGCGACCCACAGCCAGAATTCGCGTTCCTTGTGCGGGTAGAGTGTGAGGTCTCCGGCCTTTGTGCTGTTGCGCTGGAAGAAGCGGGTCAGCGCCTGCCCCGTGTCCATCACGCCGAGGAATCCGGCGTAGTGGATCAGTTCCTTGAAGCGGTTCGGCGAGGGGGTGGCGGTGGCCACGAAGCGGAACCGCACGTCGCGGAAGAGGTCGGTGAACTCCTGATAGGTCTTCGACCCGAAGGAGCGCAGCACGCTCGCCTCGTCGAGGCTGGCGGCCGAGAACAGCTTGGGGCTGACCTTGCCCTCGCGCACGCTCTCGAAATTGGTCACGTAGATGTGGTCGCCGCCGTCGATCTCGGCATCCGAGCGGATGAACTTGAGCGCGACCCGGTGATCGCCCGCCTCATCCGCCACGAACCGCGCGGCGGCCTCGCGAAAGAACTCCTGCCGCACGCCGAGCGGCAGGGTGATCAGCTGCTCGCCGCCGATCCGCCCCCGCAGGATGCGCAGGATCTCCAGCTGGGTCGCGGTCTTGTGCAGCCCGAAACTGGCAAACACCGCCCGCCGCCCGCCGGCCACCGCCCAGCGCACGATGGCGCGGGTGTGGTCCTTCAGGCGCGGATTGAGTTCGGCCGGGTCGACATCGAAGCCGGTCGCCGGCGCATCCTGATCTTCGACTCGAGGAAGGCGCGGTAAGCGTCGGGCGCGGGGGCGGGGGCGAAGCCGGGAGCGAGGATGTCGGTCATGCCCAGCCTTTCCCCGATGCGGCGAGCACCGGACGGTTGCGACGGTCCGGATCGGGCCGGGTGGTGGCGTGACGGTTGGAGGTTGTCGGCAGGGTCATCGACCCGCGCGTGATCGCCTTGCCGGCGAAGAGCCGCAGGCCGCAGGCCCGGCAATAGGACGTGGGAGGCACCACCGGCGCGCCGCAGACGAAGGCACGCTCCGGCCCGGGTGTCGCCGCGCCCCACAGCGGGTTGCGGCACTGCAGGAGACCTGCCGAAAACAGCGTGACGGTCCCCTCCGGCGGCGGCAAGATCTCGGGAAGAACCACGGGCGGCGCGGGCGACGGCTTTTCGGCCCGCGCCGAAGACAAAGGCCGCTCCGGCCGAGGCTCCCGCTCGTCCTTCCGCAGGTTCCGGTCGATGAAGCCGACGATCGCACCCCGGCTCTGCGCGCCGAGCGCCGTGGCGATCCCGGCCAGAGACATCCCGGCATCGAGCCGGCGGCGCACCTCCTGCACCCGATCCTCGAACGGCATGTCGGCCCAGCGGAAGGCAGGCGCGGAAAGGGCCGCGAGATCGGGCGCCACCGGCGCGGGCTCCGCAGGCACGGGAGGCGGAACCGAGGAAGCCGGAGCCGGAGCCGGAGCCGGAACAGCGCCGCAAAGCGCCGCGACCCGGCAGGCGTCCACATTCTCCTCGCGCCACCACAGGCTGCGCCGGCACTGCCCCAGATTGGACGCCGCCGAGTTGACGGAGCCATAGCCAAGACACCGCGCCAAGCTGCGCTTTTCCGCCTCCGGAAAGGCGACGATCAGCCCGGCCAGCGCGTAATGCCGGGCGCGCAGGCCCATCGCCCCGCGCACCACATCCTCCGGCGCCTCGCCGGTGATCCGGCAGGCGGCAAGAATCACCCGGGCAAGGACATGCGGCGAGGGAAAGGACATCAGCCGCCCTCCCCGCCCTGCGCCGGGCGGCGCGCGCCCGTGAACGGCACCACCGCGTCGGCCGAGGGCGGGGTCACCACCCGTGCGGCGAGGCTGCGGATTTCGGCCACCGTGTGCAGCAGGCGGTCGGCATCGGCGAGGATCCGCGCCGCCTCGCGCGGCGTCCACGCCTCGCCGCCCTCCGAGCCCTTCGCCGACGAGCGGATCATGTCGGCGAGCAGCCCGCCCACCTCGTCGGCCACCTCCGCCGACAGCACCTCGGCGGCGCCGCTGTCGGCCGGCGGCAGCGGCAGGAACACGCCGCCGGCCCGAAGCGCCAGATGCTCGGCGCAGGCGGTGGCGCCGAAATGGTCGGTGAGCGTGGCGATCAGCGCGAAGGGCGCCTCGCCGGGGCTGTCCGGATTGGTCCAGGCGTAGACGGTGGAGGCTCCTTTGCCGAGGAAATCGGCGACCGCCTCCACCCCGCCGCAGCCGGCGACCAGCCGCCGGATCGCGTCATGGGAACTCCCGGAAATCCGGGGCTTGACAGCGTTCATAACTTGAACCTCGCGTTCTTGTTGCGGCGCACGCGGGCGTGCGGGAAACTGCGTAGAGATCAGGGGGCCCCGAGATCAGGGCCCAGGAGATCAGGGTCCTTCCGGCCCGGCGGAGAGCGCCGGACGGGCACGAATGAGGGAGGGCGGGCGGTGGTGCGACGGGTGGCGGAGATCGTTGAGGGCGCGAAAGCCGCGATCCTCACAGACAATCTGCAGGCCGAGGCCGGCGAGCCGCGCGTGATCGTCAGTGTGGCCACCTTGATGATATCGATGATCGTCGCCGCGCCGCCGGTCGGGTCATCGAAGGTCAGCGCCTCGACGATCTCGCCGACAGGCACGCGTCGGTGGTAACTGGCCGCGACCGCGCAGAAGATCCGCATCTGCTGCCGCGAGAGCCACGCGCCATCATGGGCGCGCAGCACGAGCCCGCTGTCCGGCACCAGCCGCACCACGTCCGGGCAGGAGGTCATGCCCCCGCCCGACGGCGTCAGCCGGTCGTGCAGCACGATCCTGAGATGCAGGGCGCGGGCGGTCTTCATGGGGCGCGCTCCGGACGGTCCGCCCGCGCCAGCGCCGCAACGATCTCGTCGCGCGTCGGGAGATATTCCTCGTCGCCGATCGCGTCCGCGACCCGCGTGCACGCGGCGCAGAGGTGCATGTCGGCCTGCACCGAGCCGGGGCCGAAGCCGCGGATCGCGTCCTCGGCAAGATCGAACACGCTGGGCAGGACCTCGCAGGTGCGCCACGCAGGGTCGATGTAGCCCTCGAAACGGGCACCACACCCGTCGCAGGAGAATCGGGCCGTGATGTCGCGCAGGCTCATTCGGGGCTCCCGTCAGACGAGAGGACAGGGCGGGCAAGACCATGCGGGGCCGCAGGAGGACACGGCCCCGCCGGCGCGGCGCAAAGGGGTGAGGCGCCGGGCACCGGGTCGGCGCGGGAGGGAGCGCGGCCGACGGCGGGTTGGGAAAGAGGAATCTCGGGAAACGGCTCGAACCCTTGCCCCGGCAGGCTGCACAGGCCATAGGCCTCGCGTTCGCGCGGGCAGGTCGTCAGCCGCGACGTGGCGGCCACCTCGAGGCCGCAGTCGCGGCACACCGCCCGGCCGGCGACAAGGCGAATCGCGCAGCTCATGTCGAGGCCTCAGCGCAAACCCCCTCTCCCCCACGGGGAGAGGGCTGGGGTGAGGGGGTGGCGGCAGGCTCGGCGCAGGCGGGGTGCGGCACATCGGCCGGCCAGTCGAGACCCTCCGGCCAGTTGTCGGAAAACCACTGCATCGCCCGCGCGAACCGGCGCACGCCGATGTCGCTGCCGGCGCGGATGGCGTTCAGCCGCTTGCCGTCCGAAAAGACGCGGGTGGAGAGGGTCGTCTCCGCCGCACGGGTTGCCTGGCAGTAGGCGTCAACGAGGGTCAGGAGATGCTGGATATCACTCATGCCGGACACGATACGGGACATGTCCCGATTTCGTCAACGGGTCATGTCCATATTGGAGCGGATTTCATGATCGGGAATAATCCCGACATGACCGACGAGACCGCCAGGCAGCACAAGGAAGAGGTGACCGCGCGCATCAACGCGCGGCTTGCCGCATGCCGGATCAAGGCGGCGAAGGCGTCGAAGGACGCAGGCTTCAGCGCCGGGCTGATCCGCGACCTCGAGCGCAAGGGAGCGACGCCGAAGCTGGAGACGCTCGCCCAGCTCGCGCCGGTGCTGCGCACGACGCCGGAGTGGCTGGCCTTCGGGCGCGGCGTCGAGGACATCGACAACGCGCCCGGCCGGGAGATCAGCCCCGGCATCTTCGCCCTCGACGGCGACACGATCCCGCCCGACTACACCCGCGTCCCGGTCCAGGGCACGTTGCAGGCCGGTGTGTGGCGGGAGGAGGACGACTGGACGGGGGAAGAGGCGCGCTTCGCGCTGTTCCCGGCCCGGCGGCGTTATGCGCCGGGGGCACTCTACGCGGCGGAAATCCGGGGAAGCTCCATGAACAAGGTCTTTCCGGCCGGCACGCTCGTGATCCTGCAGCATCGCCTCGACCGCGAGAAGGATCTGATCCCCGGCCAGCGCTACCACGTCGAGCGGTCGAAGCCGGACGGAACCCGCGAGCACACCCTGAAGACCGTCTACCGCGAACCCCGTGACGGCAGCATCTGGCTCGTGCCGGAATCGACCGATCCCGCGCATCAGGACTGGATCCAGATCAGGACCTCGCAGGATCTCTGGATCAACTACGTGGGCATGGTCGTCGGCGCCATCCTGCTCGACAACGCCTGACCCACCCCACACCCGCCACACGATGCCCCGTCACTCGACTTTTTCGCGAGGCCGGGTGAAGATGCGCCCCTCAACGCAACCCGGAGGGGAACATGGGCGGCCTCGGTTATGTCGGCGTGATGATCACCTGCCTCGGCTGGCTGATGCTGTTCGTTGGCGGCGGCGACGTCTACAACCTGCATCTCGGCGCCATCGCCCAGTGCGCGATCGTCACCGGCCTGCTGATCATGGTCTACGACGGCGTCGTGCGCGGGGCCGACCGCATCGCCGCGGCGCTTGGCAGGCGCGCCGCTGCGATCGTTCCCATCGAACAGCCATCCACCGGCCCGGACGGTGAGGTCGTTCCGGCGCGCGTCGTCAGCCATTCCGTCGACGCGGACGAATTCGGCGTGATCGTGCGTCGGGGCGACGTGAAAGGCCGGAACTACCGCCAGTATGAAGACGGCTCGGTCGTGGTCGACACCAAATATGGCCCCGAGAAATTCGGCTCGCTGCGCGCCGCCCGGCTGGCCTTCTAGCGCGCCCGACATGGTGCGCCCTGCCCGGATCGGCCGGGCGCACCTGCCATTCACTCCTGCTTCACCCGCTCCGTCGTCAGGTCGAACACGTGCGTCGTCGGCCCGACCGCGAAGTCAATCCGGTACTGGCGCGGGTCGCTGTGCGGAATGCGCGGGCCCTCCTTGGCATCCCGGGCGAACTGGAACTGCCCGCCGTACCACTCGCCGGGCATGATCGTGTTGGTCTGCAGCATCTGGCTTTCCAGCGCCGCCACCGCCTGCTGGCCCTGGACGGCAATCGCGCCCACGGCCACACCACCCGCCGCCGCCACGCCGGCCGCCGCCGCGTTGGCCCGGCCCTGATCCCAGCCTGAATAGGTGAAGGTCCGCGCGCCGTGGCGCCCGTAGATCGTGCCGGTTCCGGAATAATGGCCGGCATTGTTGGCCGCGATCGCCGCGCCGCCAGCCGCCGCCGCGCCGACGAGGATCGCCCCCATGATCGCCTGATTGCGCGCCTCGCGCTGCAGGTCGTCGACGTTGTAGACCCTGACCGGCCGCATGCCGCCGTCCGGCCCGCGCTGATGCACGGTGATGCCGGTGTATTCGAAGGTCACCGGCTGGCCGGAGGAATTGTAGATCGCCGCCACGTAGCTCGGCCGCAGGCCGGGCGCCTGGTTGCGCGTCACCGGGGCGATGATCATCGTGCTGCCCGGCTTCATCGACACCACGGCCGGCAGGCCCTGGCGATAGATCGATTCCTGCCCCTGCCCCGGCTGGAACCTCGTCACCTCGGTCGTCACGCACCCGCCGAGCGCAATCGCGCCGACGACGACCGCAGCCAATCCCTTTTTCATGATTGCCCCATCCCCAGGTCCGCACGGCCCCATGCGCGCGGTTGCCGAAAGACTGCGCACAACCCTCGGCAATGTCGAGCGATTTCAAGCGCCATCCGCAGTATTCGGGATGCGCACCGCAAAAAATGGGACATGTCCGCCTTTCCGGATTGACGCGGATATATCCCGTTTTATGTTCTCCCCACACCCGAGGCCGCCTCCCCCTCGGGTCGGGTGCCCGCCGGACTGGTCTTGCGTGACCGGCGGGCACC
>NZ_MCRJ01000057.1 GCF_001720135.1 Methylobrevis pamukkalensis | reverse complement strand
CGGGAGAAGGTGGCCCGAAGGGCCGGATGAGGGGTGAAGCCTACCGGTGAAGACGAGACCCATCCCATGACCACCCCTCTCCCCGATGCCGCCAGACGCGTCGCCGCCGCCGCCCAGGCCCTCGGGCTCGACGTCGCGGTCATCGAGATGCCGGCCTCCACCCGCACGGCGGAAGACGCCGCGGCGGCTTGCGGCTGCACGGTCGGCCAGATCGTCAAGTCGCTGGTCTTTTCGGGCCGGGACAGCGGCACGCCCTATCTGCTGCTGGTCTCGGGCACCAACCGGGTGGATCAGGAGGCGGTCGCCGCCCATCTCGGCGAGCCGCTCGACCGGCCGAACGGCAAGGCCGTGCGCGACATCACCGGCTTTGCCATCGGCGGCATTCCGCCGCTGGGTCACGCCACCCCGCTCGCGACCTTCTTCGATCCCGACCTTCTGGCCCATGACATCGTCTGGGCCGCGGCGGGCACGCCCTCCTGCGTGTTCTCGGTGGCACCAGGTGCGCTCGCGGCCGCGATCGGGGCAAAGACCCTCGTCATGACGGGGTGAAGCCGGCAGGGGTTGCGGCGTACCGCCCCTGCGGATCTGCAGTTCGCACACTTGCGCGACGGCTGCACAAGGGTTTAGCTGCCACAAAAGCGTCGCCGCGCAAGGCGGGAGTGCCGATGACCAGTCTCGAACTCGATCATGTCTTCGTCTTCGTCGAACCGGACCATGGCCGTCCCGGCGGGCGCGTCTATGACGAACTCGTCGCCGGCGGTCTGGTCGAGACCTATCGCCGGCGCCACGAGGGGCAGGGGACCGCGAACGTCTGCTTCGTGTTCGACAACGCCTTTCTCGAACTCCTGTGGGTGGTCGACGTGCAGGAGGCGCGCGCGCCGGACATCGGCCGGGCCGGGATCGAGCGGCGCGCCGACTGGCGCTTCCTCGGCGGCTCGCCCTACGGGATCGCGGTGCGCACCGAGGACGACCTGCCGTTCGAGACCTGGCCCTACCGCTTCGAGGGCCTTCCCGACGGCCTGCACATGCCGGTCGCCACCGCCTCCGACGACCTCGCCCAGCCGTTCATCTTCCGCTCCCTGCGCAACCGGCGTCCCGACCGCTGGGACAACGGCGCGGCCGGCGAGCGGCAGCGGGCCGCGGGCCTTGCCGAGATCACCGCCCTCGACCTGACGCTGCCGAAGGGCGTGGAGCCGGGCGAGGCGCTGTCGGTGCTTGCCGATGCGGGCCTCGTGCGTCTCCATGTCGGCCCGCCGGACGCGCTGGCCCACCGCATGGTGCTGACGCTGTCGCGGAACGACGGCGGCACACCGCGCCGGCTCGACATCGCGGGCTTCCACTGGCTGGACGATTGAGGGCCGGCGTCCACGCCCTCCCTCGGGCTGCGGCAGGCATCGCCCGTCGAGCGACCCGTGGTCGGAAGCTTGCATCGGATCGTGTCCATCGCGGCAGGATCGCCGGACCACGCGACGGGACGGGCGGATGATCAAGGGCATCGCGTTTCTTCTGCTCTGCCAGCTCGTCGGCGAGGTCGCCGTGCGCGGTCTCGGGCTGCCGTTGCCGGGGCCGGTGGTCGGATTCCTGCTGCTGTTTGCGTTCCTGCTGGCGCTGGCACCGCGCACCTATGCCCGGCCCCGGCTGGGGCGGCTCGTGGAGGAGGTGGGGTCGACCAGCGACCGGCTGCTTGCCAGCCTCGGCCTGCTGTTCGTACCGGCGGGGGCCGGCGTCATTCAGAATCTTGGCGTGTTCGCCGCCCACGGCGTCGGCCTCGCGCTGACTCTGGTGCTGTCGCTGGCCGTCACCCTGGTGGTCACGGTGCTGGTGTTCGTCGCCGTCACCCGGCTCACCAGCCGGCGGACGGATGCGGGCGAGACGGAGGGCGGCGATGAGCGGCGCTGACTTCGGCCTCTGGACCTATCTTGCCGCCTCTCCGTTGCTGTGGCTGACGCTGACCCTGCTGGTGTGGATCGCCGCCGACGGCATTGCCGTGTTCTGCGGTCGGCATCCGGCGGTCAATCCGGTCCTGATCGCTATCGTGCTGGTCGCGCTGATCCTCGTCGCCACCGGCACACCCTACCGCGTCTATTTCGAGGGTGCGCAGTTCATCCACTTCCTGCTCGGCCCGGCGACCGTGGCGCTTGCCGTGCCCCTCTATCGCAACTGGCGGCTGGTGCGCCGCCGGCTGCTGCCGATTGCGGCAGCATTGGTGGCCGGCTCGGTGACGGCGGTGGTCAGCGCGGTGGGCCTCGCGCTGCTGTTCGGCGTGCCGAAGCCGGCGGTGATCGCGATCGCGCCGAAATCTGTCACCGCCGCCATCGCCATGGGCGTCTCGACCGAGCTTGGCGGCGATCCGGCGCTCACCGCCGTGCTGGTGATCATGACCGGCGTGCTCGGCGCGGTGATGGTGACGCCGCTGATGAACGCGCTGAAGATCCGTGACTATGCGGCGCGGGGCTTCGCGGTCGGCCTTGCCGCCCACGGCATCGGCACGGCCCGGGCCTTCACCGTCGACAGCACCGCCGGCACCTTCGCGGGCATCGGCATGGCGCTCAACGCGGTGATGACCGCGCTGATCATGCCGGTGCTGCTTGCCTTCTTCTTCTGAAAACGCGCTCGCGCGGCCGAACCGGTGCCTGCGGGCAAAGCTGCTGCGGCAGGCGCGCGCATTGCCTCGCTCCCGGATTTGGCCTAAGCCACCGGCCTCGCCAGACGGGCTTCCTGCCGCGCACTGGCGCCGCCGAGGTCGCCCGATGCCGCTCACCAAGCTCTCCGTCAACGTCAACGCCATCGCCCAGCTGCGCAACCGGCGCGACCTGCCGTGGCCGAGCGTCACCGGCCTGTCGGCAATCGCGCTCGACGCCGGCGCCTATGGCATCACCGTGCATCCGCGCCCCGACGAGCGGCACATCCGCCGCAGCGACGTGACCAAGCTCACGGCGATGCTGCGCGCCGACTGGCCGGGCCGCGAGTTCAACATCGAGGGCTATCCGACCGAGGAGTTCCTGAGCCTCTGCGAGACGGCGCGGCCCGACCAGGTGACGCTGGTGCCGGACGACCCGGCGCAGGCGACCTCCGACCACGGCTGGGACACGATCGCTCACAGGGAACTCCTCTCCGAGGCAACCGCCCGCATCCACGGGTTCGGGGCGCGCGTTTCCATCTTCGTCGATGCCGATCCGGCGATGGCCACCGGCGCGGCCGCCCATGGCGCCGACCGGGTGGAGTTCTACACCGGGCCCTACGGCCACACCTTCGACGCGGCCGGCAAGGCGGCGGAGCTGGACAAGCTCAAGGTCTCGGCCGAGGCGGCGCGCGATGCGGGCCTTGCGATCAACGCCGGACACGACCTCACCCTCGATAACCTGCCGGCGCTGAAAGCCGCCGTTCCCTTCATCGCCGAGGTCTCGATCGGCCATGCGCTGACCGCCGACGCGCTGATCTACGGCATGGCCGAGACGATCCGCCGGTATCGCGCTGCCTGCGGCGAGGCGGTGTGACGAGGCCGGGCGAGGGCGGGCCTCCCGCCTTCGACGCGGATTTTCGCGCGCGCCTCGGCGATCTCTTCCGCTGGCGGCGCGACGTGCGCCGCTTTCGCCCCGATCCCGTCGATCCGGATCTCGCGGCCCGCCTGATCACGGCGGCGGCGCTCGCCCCCTCGGTCGGCTACTGCCAGCCGTGGCGCTTCGTCACCGTCGTCGATCCGACCCGGCGGGCAGCCGTGCGCGCCGACTTCGAAGCCGCCAACGCCGCGGCGCTGGCTGCCCGGCCCGACGATCGCGCCGGCCTTTACGCCCGCCTCAAGCTCGCCGGCCTCGACGAGGCGCCCTGGCATCTCGCCGTCTTCGTCGAACCCGACCCGGAGACCGGCCATGGCCTCGGCCGCGCGACCATGCCGGAGACGGTCGCCTATTCGGCGGTGATGGCCGTCCACACGCTCTGGCTCGCCGCCCGCGCCGAAGGCTCGGCATGGGCTGGGTGTCGATCCTCGACCCGGACCATGTCACGGCGATCCTCGACATCCCCCCGCACTGGCGTCTCGTCGGCTACTTCTGCCTCGGCTGGCCGGCGGAGAACCACGTGGTGCCGGAACTGGAGCGCGAGGGCTGGGAGACGCGGCAGCGACCCGTCCATCTTCTGCGCTGAGCACCGTCTGACGACGTTGGAAAGTAACTGGCGCGAAAGCGGGCACTGGATGCGATCTTTTCGTTCGATGGCGGTCCCGTTCCGGTCGGGCCTGAAGAAATGCAAGGACGTCGTCCCCATCCTTCCGGCTTGCTGATCAAGCCCCGACAGGGGCGGCCGGCCGCGAATCCGCCCCGCAGACCGACCGCTTCAAGTCCGGCAGGAATGACGAAACCTGCAATTTGGTGATCGGATGACTGTCGATGCAAACGGGTTTGCATGAATGCATCACTGGCACATGGCTTGCTGATCTTGGGAAGTCGCGTTTTGCGTTTCCCGATTCAGGGGCGTTCCATGGTTTCCAGTCCATTGATTGCCGCGATGACCGAGATCTTTTCGAAACTCGGCGCCGAGACTTCCGGCGAGGTCGCGACCTATATTCCGGAACTCGCAAAAGCCGATCCTGACGGTTTCGCCTTCGCGGTGGCGACCGTGGATGGTCAGGTCTTCTCGATCGGGGATGCCGGAACCCGTTTCACCATCCAGTCGATGTCGAAGCCCTTCGCCTATGCCGCCGCGCTCGACCGGCTCGGCCGCGAGACGGTGATGACCCGGGTCGGGGTCGAACCCACGGGGGACGCGTTCAACGCAATCATTCTCGACGAGGACCACAATCGGCCGTTCAATCCGATGGTGAACGCCGGGGCGATCGCCGTTGCGGCGCTGTTCGACGGCGAGGAACGCGATGCGCGCACTCGGGCAATGGTGGACGCGCTGTCGCGATTTGCCGGCCGGACGCTCGAAATCGACGAGGCGGTGTTTCGCTCCGAGGCGGAGACCGGGCATCGTAACCGCGCCATCGCCTATCTGATGCTCAACTCCGGCATGCTGGCCGCAGAGCCGGACCTCGCCCTCGACACCTACTTCCGCCAATGCTCGCTTCTGGTTGACACGCGCGATCTCGCCGTCATGGCGGCAACGCTGGCCGCGGGCGGACGCAATCCGCTGACCGGGGAGGTTGCGGTCTGGCGCGCCCACATCCCGGACGTGCTCACCGTCATGCTCACCTGTGGCATGTACGACTATGCCGGCCAGTGGGCCTATGAGGTCGGATTGCCGGCCAAGAGCGGCGTGTCGGGCGGCGTGCTCGCGGTCGTGCCCGGCCAGTTCGGGATCGCCGCCTGGTCGCCGAAGCTGGATGCGATCGGCAACAGCGTGCGCGCCGTGGCGGCGATCCGCGCGCTGTCCGAACGGTTCCGCCTGCACGGCCTGGCGGCCCGCCCGGACGACGCCGGTGTGCTGCGCCGGTCGCTCGACGGGCGGGCGATGCGGTCGCGGCGCTGGCGCTCGCCGGAGGCGGTGGCCCGGCTCGAGATGCAGGCCGAACGCCTCATCGTACTCGAACTTCATGGCGAGATCTCCGTCGCCGCCGCCGAGCGCGTGCTGCGCCGCGTCGCCGAGGGGCTGGCGGCCGGCGAGGTGGTGCTGGACGTGCAGCGCGTGACGGGCGTGGAGGCCGGGGCGGAGCGCATGTTTGCCGATTTCGGTCGTGAGCTTGCCCTCGGCGGTCAGTGCGTCACCATCGCCGGACCGGGCAACATCCTGTTCGGCGATGCGGAGGACGCCGCCGCCGGCTTCGCCATGGCTGCGGGGATCGACAGCGCGCTGGAACGGGCGGAAAACCGTCTGCTCGGCACGTCGCCCACGTCCCGCGATGACGAAAGCCGCACGCTTGCCGATGCCAGGCTGCTGTCGGGCCTCACTCCCGAAGAATTCGAACGCCTTGCAGGCGAAGTGCCCCCGGCCCCTCTCGAAGCGCCTGCCGGAACGCGGCTTGCGGCGCTCGGCGAGCCTGCCGACACCGTCGTGATCATTGGCACCGGCCGCCTGAAGGTGCTCCTCCCGGTGGAGGGCGGCGAAGCCGTTCCTCTCAACGGGCTCGGACCCGGCGAGACCTTCGGCGAGATGGCGCTGATGGGCGCCGCGCAGCGCTCCGCCGATGTGGTGGCCGAGACGGACGTGACCGGCTGGAGCCTGCGGGTCGACGATCTCAGGGCCTACGGCGCGCGCCACCCCATGGCGATGAACCGGATTCTCGGCGCTCTTGCCGTAGACCTTTCAGACCGGCTGCGGCGGGTCAACGCGACGATCAGCGCCTTGCGCCGGTAGAGGCGACGCATCCAGCCGGTCATCCCGCGACGTGACCATGTCGGCAATCCGGGCCATAGCCTGCCCCGAACCGTACCGTCCGGTACGCCCCATCGCACCACGCTCTGCCGGGGCAGGATCTTCGACCGTGACCGCCGCGCTTCCCGTCCGGACCGCCGGACGTTCGCCGCGCCGGTCCCGGCCCGGCTCATTTCACGCCCATCACCTCGGCGCATCGCGAAAGGCCGATGCCGGCAGCACCGGTATCGCGTGAAATGCGGATCGCCTTGATGATGCTGTCCGGCGCGGGGGCGGTCGTGATCTGCAACTCGCAGAACAGTTGCTCGGTCCGCGCTGCGGAAACGAGGCGCTGACCCGGAGGGGGCGGTGGCGACGACGGCGCCGCGCCGAACAGCCCCGACGGATTGAAATTGACGCTCGCGCTGCGCGAGGTGGTGGTGGTCGTGGTCCGGGTCACCCCGGGCCGCGGATTTTCCACCTTGGTCTCTGTCTTCGTCACCTGTCTCCCATAGAGCGGCGCGGCGCTCTGCACCGTGGCCGCGGGCCGGGCGCAACGCTGGCTTCCGAAAGTCGACGATGGCATCGACGACGGCTGGAAGGTGCTGGACGGGAAGGTTGCGCCGGAGGGGAATGTCGTGGAGGGGAATGCGGGTGGCTGAAAGGTGGGTGCGGCCGTTGCCACGGGTGCATACTGGGCAGGCACGTGTTTCGTCGTCTCGCCGCCTCGCCAGGTATGGATCGTGTCGCCGTTGGCGAGAACGTAGCTGCCGCGCGGCGGGCCATATTGCACGAAGAAGGCATCGCTCGGCTGGCCGATCCAGCGTGCGGTGATTGCCTGGCCCGCCTGTTCGGTCGTGACGCAGGCAGCCAGTCCGAGAAGCGCCAGACCCGACGCCATCACCCTTGTTCTCTTCATCGTTGTCTTCCCCACATGATGGCGGCTGATCATCACGCCCTGCCGCCTGGCCCATTGTCGGATGGTCGCCCCGTATCGGGTTTCGGTCTGATCGGCCGAGGCCCGATGCGGACGTGCCATTGCGCGGAAAGCGTTGATCGCCCGACACTTTCCGTGACTGATCTCAGTCTGCATTTCCCAGGAAGAATCCGCCCCAGGCGGCGTTCCCTGCCCGTCTTCTCAAGTCCGCGGCCATGACCGCGTCGCCCAGCTTCTCCCGGATCTCGGCGCGTCTGACCAGCCAGGGAGCGAACTGGTCGTTTCTCGTGATCGCCTCTGCCAGTGCGGCATCGGCCCCGTCCAGATCGTCCTGTGCCGCGAGGACCGCAGCGCGCGCAGCCCACACGGACGCCTCCTCCGGCGCAACGTCGACCGCGCGCTGCAGAAGCTGCATCGCCTTGCCGGGCAGGCCCTCGCGGGCAAGGATGTATTCGGCCTTGGTGGACAGTGCCTCGGCGAGCAAGGAGTCGTCCGCTTCGGCGAGGACCCGATCGAGTTTCACCATGCCCTCGTCCGGATCGCTGGCGATGCTCCGGACGTCGGCGAGCAGGATCTGTGCGGCATGAAGTCGGCCCCACAGATCACCGGACTGGGCGGCGCGCTCGAAATGGGCAAGTGCGGCATGTGGGTCCGGCGCCGCGACGAAGATCCCGTCCCGGTAGAAAAGGCCCAGTCTGATCTGGGCGAAGGTGACGTCGAGGCGGGCGGCCTCCGCATAGGCCACCGCCACCGCCCTCGTGTCCTTTACGCCCTCGGGGGCATGTTCCAGCATCCAGGCGATGTTGCCCATCGCAGGCGCATAGCCGGCATCGGCCGCGCGGCGGTAGTAGGCGAGCGCGATGTCCCGATCCACCGGTTGACCGCGCCCGTCCTCGTACATCGAACCGATGTTGTTGAGGGCAACGCCGATGCCCGCCGCAGCGGCGCGCTCGTAGAGCGACCGCGCGCGCCGGGTGTCGATCGGCACGCCGAGCCCATCCTCGTGAAGGATGGCGAGATTGACGTCGGCAAGGCGATACCCTTTCGCGCCGGCGGCTTCATAGAGCTCGCGGGCACGCTGGTGATTGCCAAGTCGCTGTTCGGCCCTGCCCAACTGAAAGGCGAACCGTGGCTCACCGGGATTGCCGGCGAGGGCTTTCGCACAGACCGCGCGCGCGGCCGTCGGATCGATGTCGAGATGATCGACGCCGGTGCTGGCGAAGGCGGGATCGTTGCGACTCGCCGCCAGCCTGTCGCACTCGCTGCCGGTGGTATCCGCCATCACCACGCTGCCGCGAGCAGACTCCCGAGCAAAGCTCCGAGCATCGCTGTCTGCCTGCTCCACATATCGGATGCCCCTCGCTCTGGATCATCTCGCACCGGTCGATGGACTATCCGAAGACATGGGATCAGCGGTATCGAAGGTGTCTCAAAATGCGGCGCTGGATTTGCGCCTGCGTCTCAATCAAGATCCGTGCACCCGTTTCAAGCGTAGAAAATCCATGCTGGACAACAGCTTGCTAAGGAGAGCGAAGGATTTGCCCCGGCTGAGACCCGTTACACAGGTTTTCTCCACCGAGCCGCTGCCAAAGGACATCCGCTTCGACGCCTTTCGCGCCCGCATCAATTCGATGTTCGAGATGAAGGCGTTCGACAGGTCAGAGGAACGAGACTTCTTCGGACGGATCCGAAGCGTCCACCTCGGCGCGCTGATCGTCAGCACGATGGAGACCACCAGCTTCGCGTTTGCCCGATCTCGCCGGCGTATCCTCACCGACTTCATCGACCATGTCCTGCTGCGCATCGACCTCGACGGCCCGTTCGAGACCGGAGGGCGCCCAATCGGCGTCCTTGTCATCGATCTCGGCCGAATCATTGATGTCGGGGTGACCCCGGCCAGCAACATCTCCGTGGTGGTGCCTCGCCGGGTGCTCGGACTGCCGGACGAGGCCCTCGCCACGCTTCATGGCGTGCGGCTCGAGACGCCGATGGCGCTGATCCTCGCCGACCACATCGTCTCGGTCGTGCGTCACGTTGGCGACGTCGATCTTTCCGACGCGGAGGCGATCGGGGCTCTGACGCCGGCCCTTATTGCTGCGTGCCTGAAGCCGGGAGAGGATAGGGTCGGCCGAGCACGCGCCGACCTCGACGTCGTCACCGTCGGCCGGGCCAGGGCTTTCATCGAGGCCAATCTTCGTGATCCCCGGCTCAACCCTGAAAGCGTTGCCCGTGGGGTCGGTGTGTCCCGGGCTGGCCTCTACCGTCTTCTGGAGCCGGCCGGAGGCGTGGCAAAGGCGATCCGCGAAGCGCGACTGAAGCAGGCCCTCCACGATATCGTCGAACGGGGCGCCACCGCCCGGCTTGGGGATATCGGCCATGCCCTGTGCTTCTCCAGCGAGGCGCAGTTCAGTCGTGCCTTCAAGGCCCAGTTCGGCTTCACTCCTCGTGAGGCGCGCGCCGCCGTGGTGGAGGGGCGCAATGTCTCGGCGCTCGGTGACGGTGCGCCGGATCCCGATCGGCTGGTGTTCGGAGAGTGGCTGTCACGTCTGTGACTCCTGCCATGCGGACAGTCCGCCACGCGGCTCCTGCTTGATGCGCCCGGCGACGCACCCGTCACGCACTTTCGCCTGCGCTTCTTGACGCGGCCTCCGGGTTGCGACATAAGACGAACCGTACCGTTCGGTACGTTGCATTGCACCACGCCTTGCCGGGGCAGGACCCTTCGCCGTGACCGCCGCACTTCCCGTCGAAACCGCCGCATATTCGCCGCGCCAGCGCGAGGTGCTCGATGTGGCGCTGCGGCTGCTGGTCGAGGGCGGCGAGCGGGCGTTGACGACGGCGGGGCTGGCGCGGGCGGCGAACTGCTCCAAGGAAAGCCTCTACAAGTGGTTCGGCGACCGCGACGGCCTGCTGGCGGCGATGATCACCCATCAGGCGGCCAAGGTGCGCACGCCGGCCCCGGCGCGCGCCGCGCCCGATGCCGCCGAGTTCCGCGAACTGCTGGCGGTGTTCGCCGAGGATCTTCTCACCGTGCTGTCGGGGCCGACCTCGCTGGCGCTCAACCGTCTGGCGATCGGCCAGGCGAGCGGGGAGGGCGCGAGCTCGGGGCGCTGCTGATGGAGCGTGGCCGGCGCACCATCGAGGCGCGGCTGCGGGCGCTGCTCGACCTCGGCCGGCGGCAGGGGCATCTCGCCTTCGCCGATCCGCACGAGGCCTACGAGACGCTCTACGGCCTCGTGGTGCGGGACCTCCACGTGCGGATGCTGCTCGGCGCGCCGGCGCCGGAGGGCGCTGACGTGAAGGTGCAGGCGGCACGGGCCGTCGACGGTTTTTTTCGCCTCTACGGGCGGATGTGACACGGCGCCGGTGCGGCGCCGTCGGGAAACGGCCAGCCGACACCGGCCGGCCGACGACAAGGGGCGGAACGCCCCCAGGGAAAGGTGAAGGACGATGCGCGTTTACTACGACCGCGATGCGGACATCAATCTGATCAAGAGCAAGCAGGTTGCGATCATCGGCTACGGCAGCCAGGGCCGCGCCCATGCGCTGAACCTCAAGGACTCCGGCGCGCCGAACGTGGCGATCGCCCTGCGTCCCGGTTCGGCGACCGCCAAGAAGGCCGAGGCCGACGGCTTCAAGGTCATGACCGTCGCCGAGGCGGCCGGCTGGGCCGACCTGATGATGATGGCGACCCCGGACGAACTCCAGGCCGACATCTACCGCGACGAGATCGCCCCGAACATCCGTGACGGCGCCGCCATCGCCTTCGCCCACGGCCTCAACGTCCACTTCGGCCTGATCGAGCCGAAGAGCAGCGTCGACGTGCTGATGATCGCCCCGAAGGGCCCCGGCCACACGGTGCGCGGCGAATACCAGAAGGGCGGCGGCGTGCCCTGCCTCGTCGCGATCCACCAGGACGCCAGCGGCAACGCCCTCGACCTCGCGCTCTCCTATGCCAGCGGCGTCGGCGGCGGCCGGTCGGGCATCATCGAGACCACCTTCAAGGAAGAGTGCGAGACCGACCTGTTCGGCGAGCAGGTCGTCCTCTGCGGCGGCCTCGTGGAGCTGATCCGCGCCGGCTTCGAGACCCTCGTCGAGGCGGGCTACGCCCCCGAGATGGCCTATTTCGAGTGTCTCCACGAAGTGAAGCTGATCGTCGACCTCATCTACGAGGGCGGCATCGCCAACATGAACTACTCGATCTCGAACACCGCCGAGTGGGGCGAGTATGTCTCGGGCCCGCGCATCATCACCGCCGAGACCAAGGCCGAGATGAAGCGCGTGCTGACCGACATCCAGACCGGCAAGTTCACCTCGGAGTGGATGCAGGAATACCGCGCCGGCTCCGCCCGCTTCAAGGGCATCCGCCGCGTCAACGACGCCCACCAGATCGAGCAGGTCGGCGAGAAGCTGCGCGGCATGATGCCGTGGATCGGCAAGAACAAGCTGGTCGACAAGGCCCGCAACTGATCGGGACTTGTCGACCCCTCGGCTAAGCGGTCGTGCTTGGTCGGAACAGCAAATGGTTCCCCCTTTGCCCGTCGGGGAGAGGGGGAACCGAAGGGTTGGTGGGGGGCCGCTGCGCCCGTCCGCCCCCTCGTCCGGCCGCTGCGCGGCCACCTCCCCCCCCCGGGGGGAGAAGGGAGCCACGAGCGGCGACGGATCCAGCAGGTTCGTCGTCAGAGACTTCGCCGCTGCGAAAATTGCCCGAAGGATGTCCGCATGCGGTCGACAGCCTGGGTTGCCCCCGACGGAACGCCGGTGACCGTCGCGCCGATAGCCACCGTCGATCTGCGGCTCGTTTCCGGCAGCTGGACGGAGGACGCCGCGCTGAAGGCGCGGGTTGCCGCGCACTGGGCGGCGGAGGTTGCCCGCAACCCGTCGCTCTGGAACGGCAGCGTGCTCGCCACCCGCGCGCCGGGACGCGCGGGCGGCCTCGTGCTGGAAGCGGGCGTGCTGCGCGCCGACGCGATCACCATGGAGTTCGCCGGCTTCGTCGCGTGGCGCGACTGGGGATTTCCCGACCTCGGCTTTCGCAACCTGTTCGGCTCGGCGGTGATCCAGTCGTCCGACGGCGCCCTCTTCTACGGGCGGATGGCGGACTGGACGGCCAACGCCGGCAAGGTCTACCCGCCCGGCGGGTCGCTGGAGCCGCGCGACCTCCGGGCCGACGGCACGATCGACGTGATCGGCTCGATCGAAACGGAAATGGCAGAGGAAACCGGCCTTGCGGCCGCGCAGGCCGTGGTGGCCGGAACCTATGCGGTGTTCGACGGGCCCCGGGTCTCGGTCGCGCGGCACTACCGCTTCCGGCAGACCGCCGACGAGCTGCTCGCCGGAATTCGCGCCGAGATCGCCGGGCAGCGGCGATCCGAGCTCTCCGACATGGTGGTGATCCGCGATGCGGCGGCGCTCGACCCCGAGACGGTGCCCGGCTACGCGCTGGCGATCGCCGAAACGGTGCTGGGGCCGGCACAGGACTGAACAGCTCCGGGGTGCAGCGAACATCGACTATGCAGGCTTCGGTTGCGGTCCGTCCGATCGTCCCCGGTCCGGCATCCCATCGAACGTTTTCCCGTCCCGATCATTTTCTGGGCAGAGGCGCCAGAATTTAGCCGAACGACACTCACATTTTTCGGCGCACCGCTCTAGGCTTGCTGCGCGTGAGGGCGTACACGCACGGAGCGGATCGGGGTGGCGCGTCGCACCCCGATGTTGCCAGGGAGGCCCGGATGGATCGCAGGTTCATGGTTCTCGACGTCTTCACCGACCGTCCGCTCACCGGCAATCCGCTTGCCGTCGTGCTCGACAGCGAGGGCCTCGACAGCGACGCGATGCAGGCGATCGCCCGGGAATTCAACCTCTCCGAAACGGTGTTCGTCGCGCCTCCCGAGCAACCGGCGCACACGGCCAAGATCCGCATCTTCACGCCGACGCGCGAACTTCCCTTCGCCGGCCATCCGACGATCGGCAGCGCGGTGGCGCTCGCCGAGGTGCGGTTCGGCAAGGTCGACGGGCCCCAGGACGCGGTGATCGTGCTGGAGGAGGGCATCGGTTCGGTGCGCTGCGCGGTCGAGCTCTCGCCGGACCGCGCCAGCCGCGCGGTGTTCGACGTGCCCAAGCTGCCCGAGGCGATCCCGTTCAACGTGCCGAAGGACGTGATCGCGGCGGCAATCGGCCTCGAGCCGAGCGAGATCGGCTTCGAGAACCATCTTCCCTCCGCCTACACGGCCGGGGTGCCCTTCGTCTTCGTGCCGGTGCGGGACCTCGGGGTGATGCGCCGCGTCTCGATCGACAACAAGAAGCTGCTGTTCGCCTTCGCGCCTGTCGGCATCGGCAGCACCTATGTCTATACGCGCGAGACCGAGCACATGGCGAGCAGCTTCCACGCCCGGATGATGTCGGCGTCGCTCGGCACCCGCGAGGATCCGGCGACCGGATCGGCGGCGGCGGCCTTTGCCGGCGTGGTGGTGCGCTTCGACGGCGTGACCGACGGCCAGCACCCGCTGGTCATCGAGCAGGGTTACGAGATGGGCCGCCCGAGCCGGATCGACCTCGAACTGCAGATCGAAGGCGGCCGGCTCACTGGCGCGCGCATCGCCGGCGAGGCGGTGCTGATCTCCGAGGGTCGGCTCACGGTCTGAGACGGCACGTCCGTCAGCTTCGCGCGCCCACCCAGGCCGCAACCTTGCGCAGGGTTTCCGCCGGGATCTCCGCGCCGAGCATCGCGGCGAGGTCGGCCAGCGTCGTTGCGCGCAGCCGCTCCCGCCAGGCCTCGTCGGCCTCCCACATCACCCGGGCGATGGTGCAGGGGGCCATGTCACAGGTGTCGGTGGCGCGGCAGGGATTGTTGCGCCGGATCTCGGTGCAGGCGAAGGTGCGCCGTCGTCCCTCGACGGCTTCGACGATGTCGAGGAACGAGACTGCGGACGGCGGCTTCGCCAGCCGGTAGCCGCCGGCCGGGCCGAGGCTGCCTTCGACGATCCCCGCAGTCGACAATGCCTGCAGCGCCTTGGAGAGATACTCCTTCGGCACGCCGTGAAAGTCGGCGAGCGACTTGGTCGACAGGCGCCGACCCTCCGGCAGGCCGGCCAGCAGCCCGCAGCAGTGCAACGCCCATTCGACCTGGTTTCTGAGCTGCATCAGCTGAGGCCGGCTTTCGTCAGTCCGTATTGCGCGTCGCGCGAGCCC
The DNA here is from genome assembly GCF_001720135.1 of Methylobrevis pamukkalensis. Lineage (GTDB taxonomy): Bacteria > Pseudomonadota > Alphaproteobacteria > Rhizobiales > Pleomorphomonadaceae > Methylobrevis > Methylobrevis pamukkalensis. The sequence goes on along the minus strand of NZ_MCRJ01000057.1, from coordinate 12,124 downwards.
GGCACGGACCTGAAGCCGACGCTGACGCGGTTCCAAGCGTTGATGGCCATGACCACGAAGGTCAAGTCCGAGAGTTCGCGATCCGCCAGATGCTGGCGGACGCGGTCATAGATCTCGTCCGGCACGCCGTGGGGCGGCAGCGTCGTCAGGGTCTCGGCCCATTCCAGGGCGGCGCGCTCGCGCGCGTCGAACAGGGGCGAGTCCCGCCAGATCGCGACGTGATGGAGGCGCAGTTCGCGCTCGCCGGCGATCCTGGCCTGCTTGGTGTGCATGTCGACGCAGAAGGCGCAGCCGTTGATCTGCGAGACGCGCAGATCGACGAGATGACGGAGCTTTGCCTCGATCACGTCTTGCCGAGGGAAATGCTGAACTCGCGGAACTTGCCAAGGAGATCGGGGGAGAGGGCGGCGTAGTCGAGGCGCTGGGTCATGGCGGGATCCTCTTGAGGCGGGCGTGGGGGGACGGAGATATTGCGGATATGAAACATCCTTATGGATATCAAATATCCACAATAACGCTGCCTGTAAAGCCTCAGGCGGCGGCGGGGGCCGCGGGGTTGGTGGCCGAAGGCCGTCGGTCCGGCAATTGCGGCAGTTTCCGCTTGCCATCGCCGCCGGGGCAGGGGTATGCACGAGACGACAGTGAGTTGAAGCGAGACTTCAAGGTCCCATGATCACGCGCCGCGCCCCCTGGCCGCAGATGATCGCCGCGCCGGCAACGCCCGCGCGGACGCTGTCGCTTGCCCTGACCCTTCTCCTTACCGGCCCCTGAGAGCCGGCGGCCCGCGTGCGGGCAGGCACTCAGGGGATGAGCCGACGGTCGAGCCCGGAAGGGATCCAACACCCAGCGGCGCATCGCGAACGCGACACCCGGAGCCTTCGAGCCCGGGCGCGGCGGCGCCGGACACGAGACGTGAGGAAGGTCAGATGAACGCCACCGCAACCCCCGCGACGCCGAACGAAAAAGACCGCGTCGTCATCTTCGACACCACCCTGCGCGACGGCGAGCAGTCGCCCGGCGCCTCGATGACGCTGGAAGAAAAGCTCAACGTCGCCGAACTGCTCGACACCATGGGCGTCGACATCATCGAGGCGGGCTTCCCGATCGCCTCCAACGGCGACTTCGAGGCCGTGTGCGAGATCGCGAAGGTGACGAAGAACGCGGTGGTGGCCGGTCTCGCCCGCGCCATCCCCGGCGACATCGACCGGGCCGGCGACGCCGTGCGCCATGCCCGGCGCGGCCGCATCCACACCTTCGTCTCCACCTCGCCGATCCATCTGCAGTTCCAGATGAACAAGACCGAGGAGCAGGTGCTGGAGATCATCCGCACCACGGTCGCCCGCGCCCGCAACCTGATCGACGACGTCGAGTGGTCGGCGATGGATGCGACGCGCACGCCGATCGACTATCTCTGCCGCTGCGTGGAGGCGGCGATCCGCGCCGGCGCCACCACGATCAACCTGCCCGACACGGTCGGCTATGCCGTGCCGGAGGAATACCGGGCGATGTTCGAGCAGGTCCGCGCCCGGGTGCCGGATGCCGACAAGGCGATCTTCTCGGTCCACTGCCACGACGACCTCGGTCTCGCCGTCGCCAATTCGCTGGCGGGCGTCGCCGGCGGCGCGCGGCAGGTCGAATGCACCATCAACGGCCTCGGCGAGCGCGCGGGCAACGCGGCGCTGGAAGAGGTGGTGATGGCGATGCGCACCCGCTCCGACGTGCTGCCCTTCGCCTGCAACGTCGATCCGGTGCATCTCACCCGTGCCTCCAAGCTGGTGGCGGCGGTATCGTCCTTCGACGTCCAGTACAACAAGGCGATCGTCGGCAAGAACGCGTTTGCCCACGAGAGCGGCATTCATCAGGACGGCATGCTGAAGAACGCCTCGACCTACGAGATCATGCGTCCCGAGGACGTGGGCGTGAAGGCGACCTCGCTGGTGATGGGCAAGCATTCCGGCCGCCATGCCTTCAAGGACAAGCTCGCCGAACTCGGCTACGTGATCGGCGACAACGCCTTCGAGGAGGCCTTCCGCCGCTTCAAGGATCTCGCCGACCGCAAGAAGCACGTCTACGACGAGGACATCGAGGCGCTGGTGTCCGACGAGATGGCGACCGGCGGCGAGGCGATCCGCATGCTGTCGCTGACCGTGATCGCCGGCACCGGCGGCCCGGCCAAGGCGATCGTCACGCTCGACGTGCGCGGCCAGCACGTCACCCGCGAGGAGACCGGCGACGGGCCGGTCGACGCGACCTTCAAGGCGATCAAGGCGATCGTGCCGCACGAGGCCGTGTTGCGGCTCTACCAGGTGAGCGCCGTCACGGAGGGCACCGACGCCCAGGCCGAGGTGTCGGTCCGGCTCGAGGAGGGCGGCCGCACGGTGACCGGCAAGGCCGCCGACACCGACACCATCGCCGCCTCGGCGCGCGCCTATGTCTCGGCGATCAACAAGCTCGCCAACGGCGTTGCGTTCGGCCGCGGCGAGGCGATGGCGGCGGTGTGATACCGCCGCCCCGATGAACGGACTCGATCGGCCTCATCCTGAGGAGGGCGCTCTTGCGCCCGTCTCGAAGGACGGGGCCGCCCCCCGCCCTTCGAGACGGCCCGTTCCGGGCCTCCTCAGGGTGAGGGTGGAGAGAGGTCGATTCATGCGCGCTGGTATGAGGCAACCGGTCCAAGAGGACCAGAGGATCAACGGCGCCCCGGCCATCAGCCGGGGCGCCGTTTGTCCGTTCACAGAGCTGTCTTCGGGCGGATGTGCTTCAGATGATCAGGATGTCGCCCGCATCGATGGTCGAGCCGGCCGAAAAGCCCATGATGAAATAGACGCCGCCGGCCGGGTCGTCGCCGTTCGGGTCCCAGACGAGTTGGATGTCGCCGAAGGCCGGGTCGCCGCCGGGGCTGGTTTCCAGCACGAACTGGGCGGCGTCGCCCACCGGATCGTCGATGCTGAACAGCGCCGGATCGAGTGGGCCGGCGCCGGGGCCGAACTGCAGCAGACCGGAGAACAGCTCCAGCGTGTCCTCGCCCGAGACGAAGTCGGTGATGAGGTTGAAGCCCATGCTGCCGCTGGCGGCGACGAAGCGGTCGGCGCCGCTGCCGCCGGTCATCCGGTTGGAGCCATCCCCGATCATGATGACGTCATCGCCCGCGCCGCCGACGAGCGTGTTGCTGCCGGGGCCGCCGTGCAGCGTGTCGTTGCCCGCGCCGCCGTCCATCGTGTCGTTGCCGCGCCAGCCGCGCAGGATGTCGTTGCCCTCGCCGCCCTCGAGGATGTCGTCGCCGCGCCCGCCGCCGAGGACGTCGCTTCCGGCACCGCCCGCGATCACGTCGTCGCCGATGTTGCCGCTCAGGATGTCGCGCCCGTCGCCGCCCGAGAGCGCGTCGTCGCCGTCCCCGCCGCTGCCGCGGTCCGCACCCGCGCCGAGCGTGATCGTGTCGGCCTGGTCGCCGCCGGTCACGGCGTAGCGCTCGAAGCCGCTGATCTGGGAGCCGAAGCCGTCGCTGGCCGCCGAACCGGACACGACGAAGGCCAGCACCTGCTCCGGCGCGAGCGACACCTCCAGCGTGTCGCCGTCGCCCGCGCCGCCGTCCAGGACGTTCGCCGCGCCGGCCCGGTAGCTCACCGTGTCGTCACCACCCGCCGCATCGACCGTGTTGGCCCCGCCGCCGGCCCCGATCGCGTCGTCGATGTCGCCGGTCGTGATGCTGTCGTCGCCGTCGCCGGTGGAAATCTCGAATCGCTCGATGCCGGAGATCGACAGGTTCATGTCGCCGCGGGTCGCCAGTGCCGGGGAGAGGACGACGGCCGCGCCGCTCGTCCATGCGAGGCGCAGGGTGTCGTAGCCGGCCGCGCCACCGTTGATCAGGCCGTCGACCGTGTCGTCGATCACGAAGAAGTCGTTGCCGGCCTGCCCGTAGCCCTCGAAGGTGACCCGTTCGCCGCCGAGGGCGGACTGGAACAGGTCGTCGCCGCTGCCGCCGTCAAGCACATCGCGGCCCTCGTCGGCGAAGAGGACATCGTTGCCGTCACCCCCGTCCAGCGTGTCGCTGCCGCGACCGCCCCGCAGGGTGTCGTTGTCGTCGCCGCCGTTGAGCCGGTCGTTGGCGCGTCCGCCGAAAAGATCGTCATTGCCCGCAAGACCGTCGATCTGGTCGTTTCCCGCCGTACCCTTGCGGACGTCGTTGCCGGTGGTGCCGGTAATGATATTGATCGCCATCTTCGTGTCCCCCGTCATCGTCAAAAAGAACGAGCGGCTTGAGCAATACTATTCTTGAATACCCCTTGATGTCAAAAGTTGTACATGAAAATCTACATGATGATTTGCTGCATTGCGCTTGGGGAATATTGCAGCGCGGAGGCGGGGCCGTGTCTCTGCAGGCATCTCGGCGCGCCCGGGTGCCGGTTGCCTCGCGGCGCGCGTTCCCGCCCCCCACCAATGGTGCCGAAGAATCATCGCAAAAGGGGCTTGCAGGCTCCGGCCTCCCCGACTATAAGCCCCCAACGCAACGGCGGGCCGCAAGGTCTGCTGCGGGCGGCACTTAGCTCAGTTGGTAGAGCAGCTGACTCTTAATCAGCGGGTCGTAGGTTCGATCCCTACAGTGCCCACCAAAGATTTCGGGAACCGCGGCCCTGGCGCCGGGATCCTGTGGGAAACGAAAAACCGTTCGATGACCTTGCGCTTGACGCGAGCTCATCGAACGGTTTTTTCGTTTCATGACCACGTCGCAGGCACGACCAGCCAAGGGCCGGCCGCCGGGCAGCCGAAGATCGCGATCCGTGTCATTCCCGATCGGGGCAATTCATATGATTTCTCCCACGAAGTCTTAACGGCATCCCGGTAACTCTCGCCGTCGACGCGGACGAGACCCGCATGGCCGCGGTCCAGGATATCTCCGGGCACAAGACAGGCCGGCCGGTGACCCTGCAACTGCCCGCACTCGGACCCCGGAACCCGTGATGGACACCTTCTGGCTTGGTCTCTTCGCCGACATCGGCCTGATGGCGATCCTCCTTGCAGCCTGGTCGCATCTCGGTGACCGGCTCGAGGGGCAGCGGGCATCTGCGCGGGTTCCGGTCTTCGGACTGCTGATGGCCTTCGGCGCCTGTTGTCTGATGTCCTTCCCGATCCGGGCGGACGATGGCATCTACATCGATCTTCGGAGCGTGCCGCTCGCGATCGCCGCCTTCTGGGGTGGTCCGGTGGCAGGCGCGATCGCTGGCGGCGCCGCTCTCGTCTACCGCGTTCATCTTGGCGGAGTCGGCATGCCGGCGGGGCTGCTGTCGATCACTCTCGTGAGCCTCGCCGCGACCGCCGTCTGGTGGAAGGTGCGCCTGCGCGGACCGCGGTTGCCGGACATCCTGCTCGTGTCCCTCACTGTCGCGGTCGTTCCGCTGGCTTCGTTTCCGCTCCTGCCGTCCGACGTCTGGCGCGGACTGCTGGTGGGGCTCGGTCTGCCGTCCTCGATGCTGATCTGCCTGTCGATGCTGGTGTTCAGCCTTGCGCTCGACCAGGATCGCCGCCGGCGCGAGGCCCATCGCGATGCCGACGTGTTCCGCTCGATCATCGAGGCGATGCCCGACTGCATCAATGCCAAGGATCTGCAGGGCCGTTTCGTCGCCGCCAACCCGGCGACGGCGAAACTGATGAAGGCCGCGAGCCCACGGGTGCTGATCGGCCGGACCGACTTCGACTTCTATCCCGCCGACCTCGCCGAGGCCTTCCGCGCGGACGAGGAGCGGACGCTGTCGATCGGCGCGCCGCTGACGATGGAGCAGCGGTATCTTCGGCCGGACGGCTCGGAAGGCTGGCTGATCACCCTGAAGGCGCCGATGCGCGACGCCGCAGGGGACCTCGCCGGGCTGATCACGCACAATCGTGACATCACCGAGTGGAAGGCGCTGCATGCCGAGCTCGCCGAAAGCCGTGCGCGGCTGTCCGACGCGCTCGCGCACATGGCCGACGCGCTGGTGATGTTCGACCGGGACGGGCGGATCGTCTTCAGCAACGACCGCTATCGCGACCTCTTCCCGAAGACCGGCGATTTCCGGATCCCCGGCACGTCGCTGCGGCAGATTCTCGCCGCCGCCGTGGCGCGCGGCGAGGAGGAGGTCGCCTCCGGCAACGTCGAGGCATGGATCGCCGGAACGATCGCCAGCCTGGCAGTGGAGGGAAAGCGCACGGTCCGGCTGGGCGACGGGCGCTGGCTGGAGGCCCGGACGCGGCCCCTGTCGGACGGCGGCGCGCTGGTGGTCTTTTCGGACGTCACCGCCGCGAAATCCGCCGAGGAGGCGCTGCTGAGCCTCAACCATCACCTCGAGGCGCTGGCGCGGACCGACGGCTTGACCGGCCTGCTCAACCGCCGGGCCTTCGACCTGACGCTCGACAAGGAACTGGCGCGGGCGCAGCGCAACGGGTCGGATGCCACGCTGCTGCTGATCGACATCGATCGCTTCAAGGCCTTCAACGACCGCTATGGCCACCCGGCCGGCGACCGCTGCCTGCGGGCGGTCAGCCAGTGCCTGCAGGGCACGCTCTATCGTCCGGGCGACATCGCCGCCCGTTACGGCGGCGAGGAACTGGCGGCGATCCTCCCGGACACGGATGCCGAAGGGGGCGCCCACATCGCCGAGGCCTTCCGGCAGTCCGTCCGCGCTCTCGATGTGGAGCATCTCGGCAGCGAGCATGGCCGGGTGACCGTCAGCATCGGGGTCGCGACGATCCGGCGTGTTGCCGGCAGCACCTCCGGCGATCTCGTGGCCGCCGCCGACACGGCGCTCTACGCGGCGAAGGCGTCCGGCCGGGACCGTTTCGTGCTGCACGGCCGGGATCTCGTGCCGCCCGCACGCCGGGCCTCCTGATCGACTTGACCTCGGGCGGTCGCAGGGCGACGGTGCCTGCCTCTCACGGGACTCACGCAACAGCCGGGACCAGACATGAAGATCGCGATCATGGGGGCCGGCGCCGTCGGCTGCTACTACGGGGCGATGCTCGCCCGCGCCGGTCACGCGGTGACCCTGATAGGGCGGCCCGCGCATGTCGAGGCGATGGCCGAGCACGGCCTCGTCCTGGAGACGGCCGCCTTCCGCGAGAGTGTGGCGGTGCAGGCGACGAGCGAGGCGGACGGCGTTGCCGGCGCGGAGCTCGTGCTGTTCTGCGTCAAGTCCACCGACACCCTGTCCGCCGGCGCGGCGATGGCACCGCATCTTTCCCCTTCCGCCGCCATCTGGAGCCTGCAGAACGGCGTGGACAATGCCGAGCGGCTTGCGGCCGTGCTCGGCCGGCCGGTGACGCCGGTGGTGGTCTATGTCGCCTCGGAGATGGCCGGACCCGGGCACGTGCTTCACCATGGCCGCGGCGATCTTGTCGCCGGCGTCGCGCCGGACAGTGCCGCGATCGCCGAGCGATTCACCGCGGCCGGGGTACCGACCACCGTCTCGGCCGACGCGGTCGGCGCGCTCTGGTCCAAGCTGGTGATGAACTGCGCCTACAACGCGCTGTCCGCGATCACGCAGTTGCCCTACGGCCAGCTTGCGGCGGCGCCCGGCGTGCTGGACGTGATGCGCGATGTCGTCGACGAATGCCTTGGCGTTGCCGCTGCGCTCGGGATCGCGATTCCGGGCGACGCCTGGTCCGGCGTGGTGGCGCTGTCGCGGTCGATGCCCGGCCAGTATTCCTCGACCGCGCAGGATCTGGCCCGCGGCAAGCGCAGCGAGATCGACCACCTCAACGGCCATGTGGTGGAGAAGGGCGCAGCGCTCGGCATCCCGACGCCGGCCAACCGCACGCTGCACACGCTGGTGAAGCTGCTGGAGGCCAAGAAGGCAGGCTGACGAGCCAACCTGGCGAAGGATGCCGATCTCAGGTCGGAAAGGGCGAGGGCCCTCCTGGTCGACGGACCCTCACCGGTAGCAGCCGTCGCGTCGAGGTTCCAGCCGGTGACCTTGCCCGCTTCGAGGATCAGAGTCGTCTTGCAGCTGACCGTCGTGGCGTAGGCCGGTCCCCCGGCGTCGCCGTAGAACCAGCCGTAGCGCGGGCCGGCGCTGACCCCGAAGCCGGGGCGGTAGCGGGTCTTCTGCGAATACCAGGAGAGGTAGCGCTTGCCGGCCCCGACATAAACGTTGTCGGGCGGACCGAGGCTTGCCACAAGCTGCGGCTCGCTCATGCCCTTGTATCCCAGCATGCGCTGTTCGGCAGCCTCGCGTCCGCTGGTCGTCTGACAGGCGGTCAGGGCCAGCAGGCCCAGAATCAGGAGCGGTACGTGGCGCATGACACCCTCTTCAAGAACCCCTCAGAGATAGAACCCCTCCGGTGCAAATTCCAGTCCCTGGCGGCGGGCGGGGCGAAGCCTGTTGCACCGCAGCATCATCTGCGGCAGGTCCAGCCTCGAACAACTTCAACAGGATCAGGTTGATGTTCCCGTCAACCGTCGTGGTCGGCCCTTCGCAACTGCGAGATCGGCGCCGCACACATGGTCCATTCTGTCGCACCCACCCCCCTTGCGCCGACATTACGGAAGCTTAACTTGAGGTCAGGGCTGATCGCGGTCAGTCTCAATGGACACTTGCTGGTGCCGGACTGCGGGTGCCCCAAAACCCCTATCGGAGGAAATATCATGGCCTGGAACACCCCCAAGGTTGAAGAGCTCTGCGTCGGCATGGAAATCAACATGTACTTCCCGCCGGAAGTCTGATTTCCGGAACGCAGACATGCTAATCGGGGCCGAAGCCGCGTCTCCGCGGCTTCGCGCTCTCGTTCTTGGCGCGGCTGCAGGCGGCGGTTTCCCGCAATGGAACTGCAACTGTGCCAACTGCGCCGCTTTTCGGCGCGGCATTGCCGGGTTCGAGGCGCGAACACAATCTTCTCTTGCCGTGAGTTCCGACGGGGTGCGCTGGGCCTTGCTCAACGCTTCGCCTGATCTCGGTCGCCAGTTCCTGGCCTGCCGCCAGATTCAGCCGGATGATCCCGTGATCGTCGGGCTTCGTCATACGCCGATCGCGTCGGTGCTCCTGACCAACGGCGACATCGATCATGTCGCGGGCCTGCTGACACTGCGCGAGAAGCAGCCCTTCGAGCTGTTCTCGACGGCGGGCATTGCCGAGGTGATCGGAGGCAACCCGATCTTCCAGGCGCTCGACCCCAAGTTCGTGACACGGCGCACCGTGACGCTGGACGCGCCGTTCGAACTCGTCGATGGCGTGACCGCGCGCTTGTTTCCGGTTCCGGGCAAGGTGCCGCTCTATCTCGAAGGCGACGTGGTCGACACGGATCTCGAGGGCGAGCAGACCGTCGGCGTCGAGCTGTCCGGTCGCCATGGCGCCCGCGCCTACTACATTCCCGGCTGCGCGCGCATGACCGAGGCACTGGCCAATCGCCTGCGCGGTGCCGATGCCGTGTTCTTCGACGGCACGCTCTGGCAGGATGACGAGATGATCCGCATGGGCGTCGGCGCCAAGACCGGCAAGCGCATGGGTCACATGTCGATGAGCGGACCCGACGGGTCGATCGCGGCCTTTGCCGGACTCGACGTCGCGCGCCGCATCTTCGTCCACATCAACAACACCAATCCGGTGCTGAACGACTTCTCGGCCGAGCGTGCCGAAGCGGAAGCGGCCGGATGGACCATCGCCCGCGATGGAATGGAGGTTCTGCTATGAACGGGGCCCAGCGCACACCGATGACGCCGGACGAACTGGAGGCCGCGCTGCGCCAGATCGGCGCCGAGCGCTATCACAGCCTCCATCCCTTCCACGACCGGCTGCACGGCGGCCACTGCACCCGCGAGCAGGTGCAGGCGTGGGCGCTCAACCGGTACTGCTACCAGTCGGCGATCCCGCGCAAGGACGCGGCCCTGATCGCGCGCTGCGACGACCGGGACCTGCGTCGCGAGTGGCTGCACCGCATCACCGACCATGACGGCCTCGAAGGCGAGGAGGGCGGCATCGAGCGCTGGCTGGTGCTGACCGACGGCCTCGGCTTCGACCGCGACTATGTGATCTCGCGTCAGGGCGCGCTGCCGGCGACGAAATTCGCCGTGGAAGCCTATGTGCGCTTCGTGGCCGAGCGGACGCTGCTGGAGGCGGTCGCCTCGTCGCTGACCGAGCTGTTCGCGCCGAACCTGCACAAGCAGCGCATCTCCGGCATGCTGGAGAGCTACGACTTCATCAACGAGAAGGTGGTCGCCTACTTCCGCCGCCGTCTCGACCAGGCGCCGCGCGACGCGGGCTTTGCCCTCGACTACGTCAAGCGCAATGCGCGCACGGTCGAGCAGCAGCAGGCGGCGATGGGCGCGCTCACGTTCAAGACCGAGGTGCTGTGGGCGCAGCTCGATGCCCTGTCCTATGCCTATGTGAGCCCCGGCATTCCTGCCCCCGGCGCCTGGCGTCCGGGCGAGGGCATGCGCGCCGGCGTCGAGGCGGCGGCGTGAGCGGCGAGGCGGCCGACGACACGGCCGCGGCCCCCGCCGATCGCATGCCGGAAGGCGGCGTGCCGCGCCTGCTGCGCGGCGTGCGCATCCGCTACGACGAGGCGCGCGAGACCCACATGCTGCTGGCGCCCGAGCGGGCGCTGCGGCTCGATCCGGTGGCGGCGGCGGTGCTGGCCGAGGTTGACGGCGTGCGCAGCGTCGCCCAGATCGTGGATCATCTGGCCGAGACATATGCCGCACCGCGCGACACGATCGCGACGGACGTCCGAAAGCTGCTTCTCGACCTCGTCGACAAGCGCATGATGGAGGTGACGCCATGAACGCTCCCACGCCCGCGGAAAAGACCGGCACCGTCCGGCGCGTTCCCGCGCCGATGGCGATGCTCGCGGAACTCACCTACCGCTGTCCGCTGAAGTGCCCCTATTGTTCCAATCCGCTCGAGATGTCGAAGCGCTCCGAGGAGTTGTCGACCGAGGAGTGGTCCGAGGTGCTGCGCCAGGCGGCGCGCATGGGCGTGCTCCATGTCCACTTCTCGGGCGGTGAGCCGGCCGCGCGGCGCGATCTGGAGCAGCTGCTCTCGGTCGCCGTCGAGGCGGGGCTCTACACCAACCTGATCACCTCCGGCGTCGGCCTCACCGAGGCGCGGATGAAGGATCTGTCCGCGCGCGGGCTCGATCACATCCAGCTTTCGGTGCAGGGCACCGATTCCCAGACCGCCGACCTCATCGGCGGCTATCGCGGCGGCTTCGACCACAAGATGAAGGTTGCCGGCTGGATCGCGGCGGAGGGCATTCCGCTCACCGTCAACGCGGTGATGCACCGGCGCAATCTCGACCGCACCGCCGAGACCATCGATCTCGCCGTCAAGCTCGGCGCCCGCCGCATCGAGGTGGCGCACACCCAGATCCACGGCTGGGCCTACGTCAACCGCGCCGCGCTGATGCCGACGCGCGAGCAGGTCGACCGCTGCTCGGAGATCGTCGAGGAGGCGCGCGAGCGGCTGAAGGGCACGCTGGTCATCGACTACGTGCCGCCGGACCATCACGCGAAATATCCGAAGGCCTGCATGGGCGGCTGGGGCCGGGTCGGCCTCAACGTGACGCCCTCGGGCAAGGTGCTGCCCTGCCACGCGGCCGAATCGATCCCGCATCTCGAGTTCGAGAATGTGAAGGACAAGCCGCTCGCCTGGATCTGGGCCGACAGCAGCGCCTTCAACGCCTATCGCGGCACCGACTGGATGCCGGAACTCTGCCGTTCCTGCGACCGGCGCGAAGTCGACTGGGGCGGCTGCCGCTGCCAGGCGATGGCCTATGCCGGCGACGCCGCCGCGACGGACCCGGCCTGCATCAAGTCGCCGTTCCACGCGAAGATGCAGGACATGGCGCTGGCCGAAGCCGCGGACATCTCTCCGGCGTATGTATACCGGACGCTGTGATGGGGACGGATGGCGGCTGACGTCGCAGGCGACTGGCCGCCGTCTCGCTGTCGTGTTTTCCGGGCTTGATCCGACGACCTGTTGGTCTCACGGCGTTGGGTGATCCATCCGGGTGACGTCTCTGGGGCAGGCACGATCGCGTGCGGATACCGCCTCGTCACCGGGTTGCCGCCTCAAGTCGCCGGGTGACCGGCCTGGTCAGCGGCAAGGGCCGGAGCACCCGGCCTCGTCCTTCGAGACGGCCTGTTCCAGGCCTCCTCAGG
>NZ_MCRJ01000056.1 GCF_001720135.1 Methylobrevis pamukkalensis | reverse complement strand
CTCGCTGAGCCCACCTTTCCGGCGGTCACGACGCGCCACGGCGGCCTCCGCGGGGCGCGCGGCGCGGCGCCAGCACCGTGAAGGCGGCGGGATGGCGCACGGGAGCTGCCTGCCGCCAGGCGGTCTCGCCCGAGCCGAAGAAGATGTCGCCGCGCGCCGGGCCGACAATGGCCGAGCCGGTGTCCTGGGCGATCATCAGCCGGCGCACGCCGCCGGGTACGGCAATGCCGTCGAGCTCCACGTCGAGGTCGATCCAGACCGGCATGTGGAAGGTCATCAGCGTGCGGTCGACGGCCAGCGACCGGCCGGGGGTGAGTTGCACGCCGGCGGCAGCGACCGGGCCCCTCGACGGATCGCTGGCCTCGACCTCGGCAAAGAAGATGAAGGAGCGGTTGCGGGCGAGCACCGCCGGCGTTTCGGCCGGATGGGCCTCCAGCCACGTGCGCAGCACGTCGGCGGTCACCTCGCCCGGCGCATGGTGCCCCTGTTCGATCAGCACCCGGCCGACCGGAAAATAGGGATGGCCGGTCTTGCCGGCAAAGCCGACCCGCATCGAACCGCCCTCCTCGAGGCGGATCCGGGCCGAGCCCTGCACGTGGATGAAGAAGGCCTCCACCAGGCTCGCCACGTAGACGAGTTCAAGGCCGAGCCCCTCCAGCGCGCCGTCCTGCACCGCCCGGCGGTCCGGGGCCTCGGCAAAGCCGTCGGGTGTGGCAAGGCCCCAGGTCACGTCGGCCGGCACCGTCCCGCGCGGCGCACCCTCCGGGATCTCCACCAGCCCTTCGGGCTTGCGGTAGAGCGGCACGGGAAAGCGCGCGCTGCGGCGGCGCGACCCGTCGACTTCCGGCTCGTAGTAGCCGGTGACGAAGCCGCCGCCGGAGGTCGGCCGGATCGCGATCGGCGAGAACCAGGTTTCGAAGAAGCGGCGGGCGGCGTCGGGATCGCCGTCATCGGCCATGGCCAGCGCCGCCTGCGCCGGCGCCAGCAGCCCCGCACCGTCGAGGCCGAGCCCGCGGGTCGACGGCACCTTCTCGAGGATCCGCGCCGCGCTCGGCCGGAACGCGGAAAGGGCTGCCGCATGGTCGTCGCAGCCCATCCGTCAAGGGTGGAAAATCGTCGGGGAACGAGGCGGGCGAGCGGGTGTGCCGGGGGCGAGGCCATGACGGTCGGACCGTCAGGCGTCGGATTCGGTCGCGACCAGACGCCAGTTCGGATCGCGCGAGCGCACCTCGCGGGCAAAGGTCCAGATGTCGGTGACCTCGGTGACCTTCGACGGCTCGCCGTCGATCAGCGCGCCGGACTTGTCGAAGGTGGCCGAGATCAGCTTGCTCACGAAGCGGACCGTCACCTGGGCGGTGCCTTCGGTGAGCGACGCCTCGATGATGTCCGCCCGGTCGACGCCGACGAAGCTGAACTCCATCCGCTCGCCGCGCTTCTCGCGCTCGGCAATCGCCGCGGCAAAGCTCGCGAACACCTCCGGAGACAGAAGACCCTTGAGCTCGTTGCGATCGCCGGCGGCATAGGCCGTCACGGTCATCTCGTAGGCGCCTTGGCGCCCGTCACGAAATGCGCGGGATCGAACGTCTGGTCGGCGGAGAGAATCATCCGCAGGGCGGAATTCAGCGCGCTGCCGGCGGGAGCGACCGCATCGATCCTCTGGCGCGCCTCCGCATCGGCCGGCATCCGCGACCTGACGGCGGTCGGCAGGGCGACGACATTGTCATTGCCCTCGGACGCCTCGTCGGCCTGCGCCCGTTCCTCGCGGCGCTTGAACGGCTCGGCCGGCGGACGTTCGGTGCCGGTGCGGCTTCCCAGCACGCTGCGCAGCCGCCAGAACACCGCAACGGCGATGACGAGGAAAATGAGGCTCGTGAGGTCCATGAATCCGTTCATTGCCGCGCGGGTCCGCTTTCATCGAAGATCTGGCGTAATGGCGATATCTACCTATTTAAGATACGTCCACCCGCGTTCCAATCGCCGGACCTCTTTTTCCTGCTCCGGCGGGGAGAAAGTCGGCAAATGGAGACTGTTCACGCCCGCGGACCGTTTCGGCACGAGGACGGCCGGCCCGATGAGGGGCCGCCGCCCGTTCGCAGCGGTGCCCGGATCGCCGACAAGGTCCCTCGATGAAGCCCGTCCTGCTGCTGCCGCTGCTGATCCTGCTCCTGCCCGCGATCGAGATCGCGACATTCATCGTCGTCGGCTCGAAGATCGGCGTCCTCGCCACCCTCGGCCTGATCCTCGGCGCCATGCTGGTCGGCACGGCCCTCCTGCGCATGCAGGGATTTGCGCTGGTGACGCGGATCCGCGCCGAGATGGCGGCCGGGCGGGCGCCCGGTGACGAGATGATCCAGGGCGGCCTGCTGGCGGTCGCGGCGATCCTGATCCTCGTCCCCGGCTTCGTCTCCAGCACCTTCGGATTTCTGCTGCTGGTGCCGGCCGTGCGCCGCGCGCTGGTCGGGGCGATCCGCCGGCGGATGACGGTGATCGTCTCCACCCGCGGCGGGCGGCGCGGGCCGGGTGTGGTCGATCTCGATCCGGACGATTTTAGCCGCCAGGCGGGCGATCCGTCACCGCAGCGCCCCACCCCCGCGATCACGATCCTGCCGCCCGGCGACGGGCGCTGAGCAACCGGTCTTCCCCGGGAGACGGCCAGCACCCGGTCAGGCCGTAACTCGTGAACGTCCGACAGATCGAAACATTCACGACCGCGCGATCAGACCCGGCGTTCCACCATCATCATCTTGATCTCGGCGATCGCCTTCGCCGGATTGAGGCCCTTCGGGCAGGCCTTGGCGCAGTTCATGATGGTGTGGCAGCGGTAGAGCCGGAACGGATCTTCCAGATTGTCGAGCCGATCGCCGGTCGCCTCGTCGCGCGAATCGATCAGCCAGCGATAGGCCTGCAGCAGCGCGGCCGGGCCGAGATAGCGGTCGCCGTTCCACCAGTAGCTCGGGCAGGAGGTGGAGCAGCAGGCGCAGAGGATGCACTCGTAGAGCCCGTCGAGCTTTTCGCGGTCGGCGTGACTCTGCAGCCATTCGGTCTGGGGCGCCGGCGTCGTCGTCTTCAGCCAGGGCTCGATCGAGCGATGCTGGGCGTAGAAGTTGGTAAGGTCCGGGATGATGTCCTTGACCACCGACATGTGCGGCAGCGGATAGATCTTCACCGCGCCGGCCGTGACGTCGGCCATGCCCTTGGTGCAGGCCAGCGTATTGGTGCCGTCGATGTTCATGGCGCAGGAGCCGCAGATGCCCTCGCGGCAGGAGCGGCGGAAGGCCAGCGTCGGGTCGATCCTGTTCTTGATGTAGATGAGGCCGTCGAGGACCATCGGCCCGCAGTCGTCGACATCGACGTAGAAGGTGTCGATCCGCGGGTTGGCGCCGTCGTCCGGATTCCAGCGATAGATGCGGAATTCGCGCAGGTTGGTCGCGCCCGCGGGCTTCGGCCAGACCTTGCCCTCGGTCATCTTCGAGTTCTTCGGCAGCGTGAGCTCAACCATCTCGTCGATCCTCGATCGTCTCCGGGGCCTGCGCCGGTCCTCGTGACCGCCGCGGCGCGCCGAAATTCGGGAGCGCGGGCCGGACGTCCCGGCACGCGCCTTGAAAGCTCAGTAGACGCGCGCCTTGGGAGCGATCTTCTTCGGGTCGATGCCGCCGTCCTCGTAGGCCGTCAGCGGATCGGTGATCACCGGACGGTAGTCGAGGCTGACCGTGCCGTCCTCGGCGACGCGCGAGATCGTGTGCTTGCGCCAGGCCTCGTCGTCGCGGCCGCCGAGCGGGCCGTCCTTGAAGTCCTCGCGGGCATGGGCGCCGCGGCTCTCCTTGCGGGCCTCGGCGCCGTAGACCGTGGTGACCGCGTTGATCACGAGGTTTTCCAGCTCCAGCGTCTCGACGAGATCGGTGTTCCAGATCAGCGAGCGGTCGTGGACCTTGAGATCCGCCTGCTTCTTCCAGATCGCATCGAGGCGACGGCAGCCGCTTTCCAGGCTTTCCTGCGTGCGGAACACCGCCGCATCCTCCTGCATCGCCTTCTGCATCTCCAGACGCAGGTCGGCGGTCGGGATCGTGCCGTTCGCATGGCGGATGCGGTCGAAGCGGGCCATCACCTTCTCGCAGGAGGCCATGCTGGCTTCCGGCACCGCCGCGCTGCGGTCCAGGATCTGGCCCGCGCGGATCGCCGCGGCGCGGCCGAAGACCACGAGGTCGATCAGCGAGTTGGAGCCGAGGCGGTTGGCCCCGTGGACCGAGGCGCAGCCGGCCTCGCCCACCGCCATCAGGCCGGGCTGGATCCGGTTGGGATCGTCCGCGGTCGGATTGAGCGCCTCGCCCCAGTAGTTGGTGGGGATGCCGCCCATGTTGTAGTGGACCGTCGGCAGCACCGGGATCGGATCGCGGGTGACGTCGACGCCGGCGAAGATCCGCGCGCTCTCGGAGATGCCGGGCAGGCGCTCGTGCAGCAGGCCGGGATCGAGATGGTCGAGATGCAGGAAGATATGGTCCCTGTTCTTGCCGACGCCGCGGCCCTCGCGGATCTCGATCGTCATGCAGCGCGAGACGACGTCGCGGCTGGCAAGATCCTTGGCCGAGGGGGCATAGCGCTCCATGAAGCGCTCGCCCTCGGAATTGACCAGGTAGCCGCCCTCGCCGCGCGCGCCCTCGGTGATCAGGCAGCCCGAACCGTAGATGCCGGTCGGATGGAACTGCACGAATTCCATGTCCTGCAGCGGCAGGCCGGCGCGGGCGACCATGCCGCCGCCGTCGCCGGTGCAGGTGTGGGCGGAGGTGGCCGAGAAATAGGCGCGGCCGTAGCCGCCGGTCGCCATCACCACCATCTTGGCGCGGAAGCGGTGGATCGTGCCGTCGTCGAGATTCCAGGCGATCACGCCGGTGACGGCGCCGTCGTCGGACATGATCAGGTCGAGCGCGAAATACTCGATGAAGAACTGGGCGTTGTGCTTGAGCGACTGGCCGTAGAGCGTGTGCAGGATGGCGTGGCCGGTCCGGTCGGCGGCGGCGCAGGTGCGCTGCACCGGCGGGCCCTCGCCGTAGTTCTGCATGTGACCGCCGAACGGCCGCTGGTAGATCCGCCCGTCCTCGGTGCGCGAGAAGGGCACGCCGTAGTGCTCCAGCTCGTAGACGGCGGCCGGGGCCTCGCGGACGAGATACTCCATGGCGTCGACGTCGCCGAGCCAGTCGGACCCCTTCACCGTGTCGTACATGTGCCATTGCCAGCTGTCGGGCGTCATGTTCTGCAGCGACGCGGCGATCCCGCCCTGGGCGGCGACGGTGTGCGAGCGGGTCGGGAACACCTTGGTGATGCAGGCGGTCTTCAGCCCCTGCTCGGCCATGCCGAGCGCGGCGCGCAAACCCGCGCCGCCGGCCCCGACCACCACCACGTCGAAGGCGTGGTCGGTGTAGGGATAGGCGCGCCCGCCGATGTTGAAGGCCTTCGCGCCGGTGTTGGCGGTTGCCATGATCGTGTCAGCCTCCGAAGCCGATCTTCAGGATGGAAAACACCAGCGCGAGGCCGACGAAGACCGCGAAGAAGGTGTTGCCCATGAGCAGGAGGATCTTCAGACCCTCCGCGTGAACGTAGTCCTCGATGATCACCTGCATGCCGATACGCATGTGGACCACCGCGGAGATCACCACGAGCAGCATGGCGATGGCATTGAGCGGATTTTGCAACGCCGCGACCAGGCCGGCATGGCCGGTGCCCTGCACCGAAATGAGGAAGACCACGAAATAGAGCAGCAGCGGCACGTTGGAGGCGGCGGTGAGCCGCTGGCGCCAGAAGTGGCCGGTGCCGTCGCGGGCCGAGCCGAGGCCGCGGACACGGCCGAGCGGGGTACGGATGTCCGCCTTCATCGCGGTCTCCTCAGCGCAGGATGATGACGACGATCCAGACGAGGATCGTCAGGACGATCGAACCGGCCAGGGTGCCCTTGGCCAGCAGCTCGCGGGCCTCGGCGCCGTGGCCATGGCCGAAGTCCCAGATGAAATGGCGGATGCCGCCGAGCATGTGGTGGAGCAGCGCCCAAGTGTAGCCGAACAGGATCAGCTGGCCGACGATCGAGCCGAAGAACCCGTCCGCGACCTCGAAATAGGCCGGCCCCGCCGCGGCGGCGACCAGCCACCACACCAGCAGCAGCGTGCCGACGTAGAGCGCCGATCCCGTGATGCGATGCACGATCGACATCATCATCGTCAGCATCGGCCGGTAGATCTGCAGGTGCGGTGAAAGCGGGCGGGCGCTCTTGCGCGAAAGGTCTGCCATCGACGTCATCCTGACCTTGAACGCCCGCCCCCTGCCACCGTTCCCTGCCGGACCGGCGCCTTGGACAGGATGGTACTTACGTTTACGTAAGCGTCACTCTTGAACTCGTCTCTGCACGGGTTCTAACGTAGCGCGCCGCCATCGTCAAAGCACAAAGTGCCCCACCCGCGACGAAATCTGCGAGTCTCCGCGGGTTACGCTGTCGATCCACGCGCGAAGACTCTGCTTTACGTATACGTAATGCCACCGGATCAGCGCTGCGCAACGAAGGTCGTCTACCGGAAAGACATGACACGGGGCCGACAGCCGGGACGGCCCGCCCTCTCTCAGAGCGGGATCAGGACCCAGTAGTCGAGATCGAGAACCACGGACGGATCAGGCCGGCCATCGTCTTCGGCGCCGGGGAAGTCCGCGCAGGGGCGGTTCCGCGTCGCCACCGTGCGCACCCGCAGGGCGCCGACATCGGTACGGCCGGGGATCTCGCCGGTCTCGAGGATTTCCGACCAGGCGAAGATCGTGTCGCCGGCAAAGGTCGGGTTGACGTGGCGCCCGCCGTTGATCGCCGCGACATGGAAGGCATTGCCGAGGCCGTTGAAGGTCAGCGCCCGGGCGAGCGAGATCACGTAGCCGCCGTAGACGATGCGTCGGCCGTTGCGGCCCGAGGCCTCGTGGAACTGGTTGAAATGCACGCGGGCGGTGTTCTGGTAGAGCCGGGTGGCGAGCTGGTGCTCGGCCTCCTCGATGGTCATGCCGTCGACGTGGTCGATCCGCTCGCGACGCGGTAGTCCGAAAAGCGATGGACCGATCCGGCCAGCTCGTCGTCCCAGGCGCCGGTGTCGAGCAGCGGCACCGCATTGCCGAGCGCATCGGCGGGGAGCGCCTTCGGCAGGGTCGGCACCACGGGCTCGGGGGCCGGCGCCGCCTCGTCGCGCTTGCGCACCATCACCCAGCGCACATAGTCGACCACCTCGGTCCCCTCGGCCGTGTAGCCGGTGGAGCGGACATAGACGACGCCGGTCTTGCCGTTGGAATTCTCCCGAAGACCGATCACCTCGGACACGGTCGACAGGGTGTCGCCGACATAGACCGGCGACAGGAAGCGGCCGCCGGCATAGCCGAGGTTGGCGATCGCATTGAGCGAGATGTCCGGCACGGTCTTGCCGAAGACGATGTGGAAGGCAAGGAGGTCGTCGACCGGGCTCTTGTCGTAGCCGATCGCGCGGGCGAAGTCGTCGGACGATTGGACCGCGAAGCGGCTGCCGAACAGCGCCTGGTAGAGCGCCACGTCGCCGGCGGTGACGGTGCGCGGCGTGGCGTGGCGGATCACCTGGCCGATGCGGAAGTCCTCGAAGAAATTGCCCGCACTGGTCTTGGTCATGGCCCGCTCGCCCCTCTTCCGTGTCCCGCCGCGTCCCTGCCTGCCCCGGCATCCGGTCGCCGTCTTCGGATATAGGGCGCAGATGCCGGCCCGTCACCGCGCCTTTCGTCGCGGCACTGCACAATGGCCGGTCGCGGCACAGGCGGCGAACCGGACGAAGGGCAAAAAAAGACGCGGCGCCGAAGCGCCGCGTCCGATCGAACACCGGCCGGATCAGCCGGCTATCTGGAACCCGTCGCTCAGAAGCGGTAGTTCAGGCCCAGGCGGACCGAATGGAAGTTCGGCGAGGGGGTCGTCTCGACGCCCAGGATCGAGACGTCCTTGTTGCCGAGGTCGACGTAGAGATACTCGACCTTGGCCGAGAGGTTGTCGGTGAAGGAATGCTCGACGCCCGCGCCGACCGTCCAGCCGACATAGGTGTCGTCGGCGCCGGCCGAGGTACCGAAGGCACTGCCTTCGTATTCGTAGTGGCCGTAGGCAAGACCGCCGGTGCCGTAGAACAGGGTGCGGTCATAGGCAAAACCGACCCGCGGCCGCACGGTGCCGAACCAGTCGACGGTCGCCGTGCCGCTGACGGTGCCGTTCGACACGTCATCCTCGATGTCGGCCAGCTGGAGATCGGCCTCGATGCCGACGACCGCCGAACCCATCTGGTAGTTGTAACCGACCTGGAGGCCGCCGAACACGCCGCTGATCTCGGCGGTGCCGACCCCGAGGCCGGGCGGCCGGGTGCCGATCACGTCCTCGCCGCCGAAACCGTAGCCGATGTTGGCGCCGGCATAGATGCCGGTCCAGTCGAAGATCGCTGCTTCCATAGGCGCTTCGGGCGCCGCCGGAATCGGCTCAGCGATGTCGGCGGCCGACGCAAGGGAAGCCGAGCCAAGCAGAAGGGCAGCCGCCGTACCCGCCAAAAGAAGATTGCGCATCATGGTCCACCTCTGTTGCTGCGATGTGGCCGAGCCACCCGCATTCCTAGGCTCAACTATTCGTCCGTCGACCTCGAAATTCAACATATCAATTCCTCCGCCCCGGCATGGGGCGCTGTTTTCATCACGGACGTGCATTCGTGCAACACCCGCAAGGCCGTCCGTGCAACGTCTGTCGGCAGCGGCGCGGACGCGATCTGGCGCTTTCAACGCCCTCGCCTTGCGCCTTGCCTCTGCTATGGTGCCGGCCGCCGCGCACGGGCGGCAAGCATGCGCAGCACATGCACGCAGTCACGGGGAAGAGCAGGCGGAATGAGCAGCGGAAACGTCGTCATCGTCGGGGCCGGCCATGCCGGCGTGCAGGTAGCGGCCAGTCTTCGGGACGAGGGATTCCAGGGTCCGATCCGTCTCCTGTC
Source organism: Methylobrevis pamukkalensis (assembly GCF_001720135.1). Classification (GTDB taxonomy): domain Bacteria; phylum Pseudomonadota; class Alphaproteobacteria; order Rhizobiales; family Pleomorphomonadaceae; genus Methylobrevis; species Methylobrevis pamukkalensis. The sequence goes on along the minus strand of NZ_MCRJ01000056.1, from coordinate 17,978 downwards.
GGGCGAAGCCGACCTGCCCTACCAGCGGCCGCCGCTCTCCAAGGCCTATCTCAAGGGCGAGACCGGCGCCGAGGGCCTCCTGCTGCGGGCCGGCGCCTTCTATGCAGCCAAGGACATCGACCTCCGGCTCGGCACCACGGCCCTGGCGATCGACCGGGAGGCGCGCGAACTCGTGCTGGCGGGCGGCGAACGCCTTGGCTACGACCATCTGGTGCTCGCCACCGGCACCCGCGCCCGGCCCTTCGACGTGCCCGGCCGCGCCCTTGCCGGCGTGCTCACGCTCTACACGCTCGGCGATGCGGCGCGGCTGAAGACCGAGGTCGAGGCGGCGACGGCCATCGTCGTCGTCGGCGCCGGCTTCATCGGCCTCGAACTCACCGCGGCGGCGGTGGCGGCGGGCAAGTCGGTGACGGTGATCGAACTCGGCGCGCGGCCGCTCGGCCGGGCGGTGTCCTCGGAAATCTCCACCTTCTATCACGGCGCCCACGACCGCTCCGGCGCCCGGCTGCTGTTCGGCGCCGGCGTCGCCGCGCTGGAGGGAACGGACGGCCGGGTCGAGGCGGTGGTTCTCGCCGACGGCACGCGCGTGCCCGCCGATCTGGTGCTGGTCGGCATCGGCGTCCTCGCCGAGGACCGCCTTGCCCATGCCGCCGGCCTGCCCTGCGACAACGGCATCATGGTCGACGAATTCCTGCTGACCGCCGACCCGGCGATCTCGGCGATCGGCGACTGCGCCGCCTTCCCCAGCCCCCATGTCGGCACCCGGCTCCGGCTCGAATCGGTGCAGAACGCCGTCGACCAGGCCCGCTGCGTCGCTCGCCGCCTCGCCGGCCATCCGGAGCCCTATGTGGCGTTGCCGTGGTTCTGGAGTGACCAGGGGCCGCACAAGCTGCAGATTGCCGGCCTGTCCCATGGCTGCGACCGCTGGACGATGCGCGGCGATCCTGCCGAGGGCGCCTTCACCGTGTTCGGCTTTCGCGGCGACAGCCTGGCCGTGGTCGAGACGGTCAACCGCCCCGCCGACCACATGGTCGCGCGCAAGCTGATTTCGGCCGGGATCCGGCTGACGCCCGAGGAAGCGGCCGATCCGGCGGTGGACCTGAAGGCACTCCTGAAGGCGCGCAGCGCGGGCGGTCCGGCCTGAGTCTCCCGGCGCGCCGCGTCGCCCTCCGCAGCTGTCATCGGCCCCGCCGATCTGCGGGCAACGGGAAATTTACCGCGCGTGGCCTACACTTGCCTGCGGCGTGCGCTTCGCATGGCCGCCAGCAGCCGGGGAGACCATGGCAGATTTCGTGATCGACATCCCGACGGTGCTGTTCCTCCACCAGATTTCCTTCCTCGTCGGGCTGGTCACCTTCGCCTATGTCTGGCGCTATCTCGATGCCGTGCCCGGCGCCGGATGGATGATGGCCCACTATGCCTGCGGCTCTGCCTCCGCGGTGATCCTCGCCCTGTGGGAAAGCGGGGGCGCCGTGCCGTCCACGACGAGCTTCGCCCTGCTCTTCATCGGCGCGGCCTCCTGGGCCTTCTTCTTCCTTGGCGTGCGCGAGATCAGCGCCGGCCGGTCGGATCCGCGCTTCGCGCGCCGCCTGCTCGGCGTGATCCTGCCGCTCGTGGCGGTCGCTGCGACCTTCGCCCACGACGATGCCGTCTCGCACCGGCTGATGCTCTGCCTGGCGGTGACCCTGTGCGTGCTCGCCGCGGCCGGGTCGATGCTGGCGTCCTACCGGCACGAACCGATGCGCGCGCGCCGCTTCATCGCCACCATCATGCTGCTGCATGTCATGGTCCTGACCGCACTCGCGGCCAATCTTCTTGCGGGCCGGCAGATGATCGGCGACGGGCTGCTGATGGCCGGCTCGCTGCAGCTGAGCCTTCTCACCGTGCTGCTGCTCGTCGTCTTCATCAACGAGCGGACATCGGCCCGCCTTCACCTTCTGGCCACCACCGATTCGCTGACCGGCGTCGGCAACCGGCGCCACATGGTGGACGGAATCGGCGCGCTGATCGACGACGGCGCCTGCTGGTGATGATCGATGTCGACCGCTTCAAGTCGATCAACGACCGCTACGGCCACGAGACGGGCGACGCGGTGCTGTGCGAGGTGGCGGACGCGATCCGCGGCACGCTGCGCGGGCGCGACATCGTGGCCCGGCTCGGCGGCGAGGAGTTCGGCGTCTATCTCTGCGACATCGCGCCGGGCGACGTCGACCAGGTCGCCGAGCGCATCCGCCTTGCGATCGCGGAGCGGAAGATCCGCGTCGGCAACCGGCAGATCGCGGTCACCGCCAGCCTCGGCGTCGCGGTGGCAGGACCCGACGGGCTGACCTTCGACGACCTGATGCGCGGCGCCGACGGCGCGCTCTATGCAGCCAAGAGCTCCGGGCGCAACAGGGTGTGCTTCGCCGGCCGCCTGCAGCCCGCCTGACGACGGCCGGCCGCGTCCGGCGCCTGTCGCGGGTCGCCCTCCCTTTCTCTCGCCCCGATTTTCCGCCACAAGTGGTCGCGAGCGGCACCCCTGCTTCGCGACCGGTGCTCACGGGCACGACGGGACGCGGACAATCGCGGCCGGGAGCACCAGGAAAGGCACGACGCATGTCCGGACGGATCGACGACCTTCTCGCGCGGATGACGCTGGCGGAGAAGATCGGCCAGCTCAATCTGGTGACCCCCGGCGGCGACACCCTGACCGGGTCGGTTGCCAATGCCGATGTCGCCGGCAAGGTACGGGCCGGCGCGATCGGATCGATCTTCGGCGTGAAGAGCCGCGAGGCGATGCGCGCCTTCCAGGATCTCGCCATGGAGACCCGGCTGAAGATCCCGCTGATGTTCGCCGAGGACGTGATCCACGGCTACCGGACGATCTTCCCGATCCCGCTGGCGCTGGCCGCCAGTTTCGACATGGACCTCGTCGCGCGCGCGGCGCGGGTCTCGGCGGTCGAGGCGTCGGGCATGGGCATCGACCAGGCCTATGCGCCGATGATCGACGTCTGCCGCGATCCGCGCTGGGGCCGGATCGCCGAAAGCCCCGGCGAGGATCCCCATCTCGCCGCGCGCTTTTCCGAGGCGCTGGTGCGCGGCTTCCAGGGCGACGACCTTGCCTGCCCCGAATCGGTGATGGCCTGCCTCAAGCATTTCGTCGGCTATGGCGCAGCGACCGGCGGACGCGACTACGACCGCGCCGACATGAGCCCGACCGAGTTGCACGACGTCTACCTGCCGCCGTTCCAGGCCGGGGTGGCCGCCGGCGCCGGCAGCATCATGGCCGCCTTCCATGCCCTCAACGGCGTGCCGATGCACACCCATGCCGGCCTGCTGCGCGGGGTGCTGCGGCACGCCTGGGGCTTCGACGGCCCGGTGGTGGCCGACTACACCGGCGTGATGGAACTGACCTACCACGGCATCGCCGGCGACCTTGCCGCCGCCGCCGTCAAGGGTCTCGTCGGCGGGGTCGACATGGACATGGTCAGCGAGGCCTATGTGCGGCATCTCGCCGACGCGGTGGCCGAGGGGCGGCTCGATCCGGCGCTGGTGGACGAGGCCTGCCGCCGGGTGCTCGCCGCCAAGGAGCGGCTCGGCCTGCTCGACGATCCCTATCTGCGCATCGGCGCGGCCGGCCGGCCGCCGGTGGCGCTGCTGTCGGCCGCACACCGGCAGGCCGCGCGCGAGGCGGTGGCCGACAGCTGCGTGCTGCTCAAGAACGAGGACGGCCTGCTGCCGCTCGCTCAGGGCTGCAACGTCGCGCTGTCCGGCCCGCTGGCCGACGACAGCGTCAACATGAACGGCACCTGGGCGGTCTGCGGCGACTGGCGCGACGCGGTGCCGCTGACTGCCGGGCTCGGCAACCGCTGCCGCTTCACACTGGCGCGCGGCGCCAACATCACCGACGAGGCCTGGCTCGCCGCCCGGCTCAACGTGCATGATTCCGGGCCCGCGCTGTCGGCCACGATCGACGGCCGGTCGCCGGAGCAACTGATCGCCGAAGCCGTGGCGCAGGCGCGGGACGCCGACGTGGCGCTCGCCGTGGTCGGCGAGGCGCGGGAATATGCCGGCGAATCCTCCTCGCGCACCGATCTGCGCTTGGCCCCCGGTCAGGTGGCGCTGCTGAAGGCGCTGAAGGCAACCGGCAAGCCGGTGGTGGCCGTCGTGATGACCGGCCGGCCGCTCGTCCTCACCGACATCGTCGACCACTGCGACGCGATCCTGATCGCCTGGTTCGGCGGCACCGAGAGCGGCCACGGCATCGCCGACGTGCTGTTCGGCGCGGCCGAGCCCGGCGGGCGCCTGCCGGCGACCTTCCCCTGGCACGAGGGCCAGATCCCGGTGTTCCACGCCCGCCTGCCGACCGGCCGGCCCTTCCCCGGCCGGTTCCAGAAGTTCCGCAGCGGCTATGTGGACGTGCCCGAGGGCATCCGCCATGACGACGGCCTCTATCCCTTCGGCTTCGGCCTCTCCTACACGCAGTTCGCCTTCGGTGCGCCGCAGCCGGAGAAGACGCAGTTGTCCGGCATCGGCGACCGGCTGCGCGTCACGGTGCCGGTGACCAACACCGGCGCGCGGACGGGCAGCGCCGTCGTCCAGCTCTACATCGGCGATCCGCTGGCGAGCCGCAGCCGCCCCCTGCGCGAACTCAAGGGGTTTGCCAAGCTGACGCTCGCCCCCGGCGAGCACGCGGACGCGACGTTCGAGCTCACCAGCGACGACCTCTCCTTCTCGGTGGCCGAGAGTGTCGGCGACGTGCGCCGCGCCTTCGAGCCCGGCCGCTTCATCGTCGGCGCCGGGCCGGACCCGTGGAACCTGTCCGAGACCGCCATCGACTGGCTCGCCTGACCGGGAGAACACCCGCATGACCGCCGTCCTCACCCGGCTTTCCGACGCCGCGCTGCTCGACACCGTCCAGCGCGGCACGCTGCGCTATTTCACCGATTTTGCCCATCCGGTGAGCGGCATGGCGCGCGAGCGCAGCAACGACGCCTATGCGAGCTACACCGCCGCCGACACGGTCACCACCGGCGGCACCGGCTTCGGGGTCATGGCGCTGGTTGCCGGCGCCGTGCGCGGCTTTCTGAAGAAAGAGACGTGATCGCGCAGATCCGCCGCCTCGTCGGCTTCCTCGAGCGCGCCGACCGCTTCCACGGCGCCTTTCCGCATTTCCTGCACGGGACCACCGGCAAGGTGATCCCCTTCTCGGAAAAAGACGACGGCGGCGACCTCGTCGAGACCTCGTTCCTGATTGCCGGCCTGCTTGCGGCCCGCAGCTTCGTGGAAGGCGAGGCGCCGGATCTCGCCGCCGCGATCGACCGGCTCTGGCACGGCGTGGAATGGGACCACTTCGTCCGGGCCGACGGCGCGCTCCTGTGGCACTGGAGCCCGCGCCACGGCTTTGCGATCGACCTGCCGATCACCGGCTGGAACGAATGCCTGATCACCCACATCCTCGCCGCCGCCTCGCCCAGCCACGGCATCGGGCGGCGCGCCTACGACAGCTCGTGGGTGACGGGCAACGATTTTCGCAATGGCCGGAGCTGGCATGGCATCGAGCTGCCGCTCGGCCCCGAGAAGGGCGGTCCGCTGTTCTTCTCGCACTATTCCTTCCTCGGCCTCGATCCGCGCGGCCTGACCGATTCCCATGCCGACTATTTCGTCCAGAATGTCGCCCACACCCGGATCAACCACGCCCACTGCGTGGAAAACCCCCACCACCACGCCGGCTACGGTCCGGCCTGCTGGGGGCTGACGGCCAGCGACGATCCGAACGGCTATGATGCCCACGCGCCGACCAACGACAGCGGCGTGATCACGCCGACGGCGGCGCTGTCGGCCTTCCCCTACGCCCCCGACCTCGCCATGGCGGCGCTGCGGCATTTTTACGATGATCGCGGCGACGCCATCTGGCGCGACCTCGGCTTTGCCGACGCCTTCCACCCGGGCACGGGCTGGGTCGCCGAAAGCCATCTCGCGATCGACCAGGGGCCGATCGTGGTGATGATCGAGAATTTTCGGTCGGGCCTGCTCTGGGACCTGTTCATGGCCTGCCCGGAGGTGGGGCGTGGTCTGGCGACGCTGGGATTTTCGTCGAAGAGGTTGGGCGGGATGGTGTGACGCGAGAACAATGGTCGTAAGCGATGGCGGGGAAACGCTCCATCGGGCCACAACAAACCACCCATCCATCGTCATTCCCGCGAAAGCGGGAACCCATCCCTCCCCGGGCGCAACGCCGGATGGAAGATCGCACTCTCAGCGAATTCTCTTTTCAATCTCGACGGTTACCCCTGCCGAACGATGGGTTCCCGCTTTCGCGGGAATGACAATTAACTGCGCTCGCGCCCGGGCCACGGACAGCAGCGCGGCGTGGCTCCAGGTGAGCTGGCGGGCGGAGAGTTGGGCACCGGTGGTCCGGTCGATCTGTTCCGACATCTCGCCGTCCGGCCCGGCATGGGCAAGGGTTGCGGCGAGGACCGCGTCGCCGCGCGCCGCCAGCGCCGCCGCGGCATCGCCGGTGGCCGTGTCGCCGAAGAGGCCGCGGCGGAAGGCGAGGTTGGTGCCGGTCTCGGGTAAGGCCGCGCCGTCCCGCAGCCTTTTCGCCAGCGCATAGTGGAACTCCGCCAGCGCGAAGCTTGTGGGAAACCACGGATTGCCGCCGAAATAGCGGTCGCCGACGCTGCGGCCGACCAGCGGTCCGAAGCCCGTCCCCGAGCCGTGATTGACCGGGTAGAGGTCGCAGAACGCCGCCGCCAGCGCGTGGACGCTCGCCTGCAGCCGGTCGTCGAGGACGCTGTGGCGGCCCTCCTCGAGCCCGGCATGCAGGACCGCCATGACCTGGCAGGCATCGACCACCTGATGCGCGTCAGTGGCGCCGCCGCGCGCGGCGATCGCGCGGTAGACGCCGAGTTGCGGGTCGAAGTGGCCATCCAGCGCACGGCGCAGCGCGTCCGCCGCCGTTCGGCATTCCCCGGCCTGCGCGTCCAGCCCGGCCGCCGCCAGCCGGTCGGCGCCACGCACGAGCGCGCCGAGCTGACAGACGCCGGTGAAATAGTGGTGGCCGAACTCGTCGTCCTCCTCCCACGGCCCGATGCAGGGCGAACCGGCCTGGCGCAGGGTGAAGCCCAGATCCGTCTCAAGGAGATCGACCGCAAGCAGTTCGGCCGCCGCCGGGCTGACTTCTGCGCTGGCCAGATGCTCCAGCAGCGTCAGTGCCCGCAGCGCCGGTCCGTCATGCTGCGGCCGCGCCCAGCGCTGCAGATCCGTGCTGCCGTCCGGGTTGACCCGGGGTTCGGCGAGGATCGTGTCGCCGGAGACGCCGGCCAGTTCCTGGTCGGACCGCAGATGCTTGAGGCAATCGGCCCGCGTCGTCGGGCGCAGCGGGTTCGGTACCGATCCGGCGCCGGCAAGCCGGGTGGTGGCCAGGCTGAAGGCGACATAGTCGGCAAAGGCCCGTGCCCATCCCCCCGGCGGGCCGCCCTCGTCTCCCTCCGCGGCCAGCCGCGCGACCTCGGCCATGACGATGGCCGCATCGCGGGTCCAGTGATAGAAATAGTCGGGTTCCGGGTCCCAGTGGGCCGAGACCGGCGAGGCGAGCACGCTGCCGGCGGCCGGCTGCACGCGCTGGCCGAATTCCGGCCGGACATGGACGAGATCGGTGCGCGACAGGCTGGCGGCCAGATGCCGGCGCGAGGCCGCCGCCTGACGGGCCAGCGCTCGGTCGAGATCGGCGAGCCCGTCGCCGGGCGACGCTGCGCTCACGCGGCCGGACTTTCGCGACGCGTCTGGTCGAGGACCACGAGGGCGGCCTCGATCACGGCCTCGGATGTCTCGCCCTCCATGCAGTGCTGCGCCTCGGGCATGACCAGATAGCAGATCCCATCGGGCAGAAGGTCGAACAGTTCCTTGCAGTTGGCGGGCGGGGTGACCATGTCGCCGCGCCCCGCGACGATCCCGACCGGCAGCGTCAGGCGGTCTGCGAGCGCGAGGATGTCGTGGGTCGGCCACTCGTCCAGCGCCCTCGGGCATTCGCGCGCGAGCACCTCGATCCCGTCCGGCGCCAGCGCCCGGCGCACCTCGATCTGGCGGGCGCCGGACGTGAAGGTCGAGACCGCGAGCACATGGGCGATGCGGCCCTCGAACTCTTCGGCGGCCAGCCGCAGCACGGCATAGCCGCCCATGCTGTGGCCGGCGAGGACGAGACCGTCCGTCCGCCAGCCCTGGTCCTCGGCGTTGTCGAGGGTCCACTGCACCACGCGCCGCGCGTCGCGCAGGTGCTGGCCGATGGTGAAGTCGGCGCCGGTGCCGGCGCTGCCGTTCCATTCGGAGGCGCAGAGATTGGCCGAGACCACCGCATAGCCGCGGCGCAGATACGGGCGGACCACCTTCATCATGTGCGGCGAATCGCTGTTGCCGTTGCGGCCGTGGATCACCACGGCGACCTTTTCGGCGCGCACGCCCTCCGGCTGGAACACGTCGATGCTCATCTGCGCATCGGGATCCTGCGGGTCGGAACTCGTCCCCAGCGGCACGGCCGGCAATCTGCGCATCGGTTCGGTCCTTTCCTTCGCCGCCAGAGCTGCCTCGGCCCTAGCTGACTGGTGCTGTCGTCTGCTCCCGGAGATTGCAGACTACCATGGCGTGGCCGCAGCGTGGACCCGCGCGCGCGTTGCGAGCGGGATGGCACCTGAACCCCTCCCCTCAGGAACCGGCGCGGCAGGCCGTGCGTTGACCGGATCTGGTCCCTGTCCTTCCGGCCGAATGACCAGACCAGGGACGGCCGGACTGACGACGGGAGGGACTGCGCCATGCCCGACAGAGCCGATGCGACGACCGCCGACAGGGCGATGCACGACGTCTCGCGCACGCCGCCATCGCTGCGCGTGCGGGCCGTCGTCAACGGCATGGCCGGAACCGCGCGGGGCACCGAGCAGGACAGTTTCTGCACCCGGCTCGTCGAGGCCTTCGTGGCCCACGGCCATGTCGCAGACTGCGCCGTCGTGGCGCCGGAGGCGGTGGAGGCGGCGATCGCGGCAGCGGCGGATGATCCCGCAGTGGATGTCCTCGTCGCCTGCGGCGGCGACGGGACGGTGTCGCTGGCCGCCCGCCATGCGGTGCGCGGCGGCAAGATCCTCGGCGTGCTGCCGGGCGGCACGATGAACCTGTTCGCCCGTTCGCTCGGTCTTTCGACCGATCTCGACGAGGCGGTGCTCCAGCTGGCGGCGGGCACGCCGGCGGCGGTGGACATCGCCGTGATCGAGGGCGACGGGCTCGGCACGGCCGGGCTCGGCGGGCGTCCCTTCGTCCATCAGTTCTCGGTCGGCCTCAAGGCGCGGATGGTCAAGCTGCGCAAGGCGATCGTCTACCGCTCGCGGCTCGGCAAGATCGTGGCGACGCTGCGCGCCGCCGCGGCCGCCCTGTCGCGTCCGCCGAACTTCGAGGTGGAGATCGCAACTCCCGAGGGCACGGAGCGCCGGCGCGCGAGCGCGGTGGCCGTGTCCAACAATCCGTTCGGCGACCGGCACCTGCCCTATGCCGACCGGCTCGACGGCGGCCAGCTCGGCCTCTACGTGGCCGCCCCGCTCTCGGCACGCGGCGCGCTGCGGCTCGGCCTCGACCTGCTGCTCGGGCGCTGGCGCGCCAATCCGGACCTTCAGAGCCGCACGGCCACCAGCATCCGCCTCGCCTTTCGCGGCGGCCACGTCCGCCGCTGCGTGATCGACGGCGAACTCGTCGACCTGCCGCCGGTGGTGACGCTGCGGATCCATCCCGGGGCGCTCACGGTGCTGACGCCCGGCCCGATCGCGGAGATCCCGGCCGGCGCGCCGGCCGGCTGAGGGCCCAGAGAATTCTGGACAAGAAAAAAGCCCGGCGAACCGGGCTTCTTGCTTCACGACGACCATTGCTGGTCGGGGGATTTGGTGCCCAGGAAAGGACTCGAACCTTCACGCCTCGCGGCACAGGTACCTGAAACCTGCGCGTCTACCAATTCCGCCACCTGGGCTCGGCGGCGAGGGATATGGGAAGGTCGCGACCTTGTCAATCGTCCTCCATGACGATTTCGCATGCGATCCGGCAAATCTCTTCATCGGCCCCCGACGGCCGCCCGGACGCCATCGGGGACATTCCCCGCTGTACAGCCCCCGCCCGCTTGGCTAAGACCGTTTCTCGGAATTCCTCTCGACTGCCCCGAGGTCATACCCATGCAGAAGACCAGCGGCTCCGGACGTCTCGTCACCGTCTTCGGCGGGTCCGGCTTCATCGGACGCTATGTGGTCCGTTCGCTCGCCCGCCGCGGCTGGCGCGTGCGCGTCGCCGTGCGCCGGCCCGATCTCGCCGGCCATCTCCAGCCGCTCGGCACGGTCGGCCAGATCCACGCCGTGCAGGCCAACCTGCGCTACCGCGCCTCGGTGGAGGCCGCGGTCAAGGGCGCCGACGCCGTGGTCAACCTCGTCGGCATCCTCGCCCCCTCCGGCCGCCAGAGCTTCGAGGCGGTGCAGGCCTTCGGGGCGCGCGCCATCGCCGAGGCCTGCCGCGCGGCCGGCATCACCCATCTCGTCCACGTCTCCGCGATCGGCGCCGACGCCGGCTCGGCTTCGGCCTATGCCCGCACCAAGGCCGCCGGCGAGGCGGCCGTGCGGGAGGCGGTGCCCACCGCCGTGATCCTGCGGCCCTCGATCGTGTTCGGCCCCGAGGACGGCTTCTTCAACAAGTTCGCCGCCATGGCCCGGCTCTCGCCGGTGCTGCCGCTGATCGGCGGCGGCGAGACCATGTTCCAGCCGGTCTATGTGGCCGACGTCGGCGAGGCGGCGGCGATCGCCGTCGAGGGCGGGGCGACGCCGGGCGCGGTCTACGAACTCGGCGGCCCGGAAGCGATGAGCTTCCGCGACTGCCTCGAGACGGTCTGCGAGGAGACCGGCCGCAAGCGTCTGCTCCTGTCCATCCCGTTCGCGGTCGCCGAGACCGGCGCGAAATTCACCGACTGGCTGCCTGGCGCGCCGATCACCCGCGACCAGATCGAACTGCTGAAGACCGACAATCTCGTGTCGGCCGAAGCGGAGGCCGAGGGCCGCACCCTCGCCGGCCTCGGCATCGAGCCGCAGACGCTGGCGGCGATCCTGCCGACCTATCTCTACCGCTACACGACGCGCGGCCAGTACGACCGGCACAAGGCCCGCACGCTCTGAGCACCTGACGTCATGCGACAGACGAAAACGGCGGCGCCCGGCCCGGGTGCCGCCGTTTTCGTGTCCGTCGCGGCCTGGCCCGCGGTGTTCAGGGGGCCTGGAAATGGCCCGCGGGCGGCCCGTCGAGCGTGCCGCGGAAGGCGCCGGCCGCCGCCGGTCCCGCCTCCGGAACCGAGAGCGCGATCGCCTGGGACACCGCCGCCGGCCGGGCCTCGGTTGCCGCGGCATCGGCCGGGCCGGCGTCGGGCGACAGCATCAGCGCGATCAGGCCGACCGTGCCGACCGCGATCCGCCACCAGCCGAAGGGCGCGTAGCCGTGGCGGCCGATGAAATCGAGCAGCTTGCGCACCACCAGCACCGCCGTGATGAAGGCGGCGACGAAGCCGACCGCGATCACCGCCGCGTCGTCCATGGTCAGCAAATGCCGCGTCTTCAGAAGGTCGTAGGCGAAGGCGCCGGCCATGGTCGGCATGGCGAGGAAGAAGGAGAATTCGGCCGCCGAGCGCTTGTCGGCCTTGAGCAGCATGGCGCCGACGATGGTGGAGCCCGAGCGCGAGGTGCCCGGGATCATCGCGAGGCACTGGAACAGGCCGATCAGGAAATAGGTGCGCAGCGGGTAGCGGGTCGCGTCGAAATGCACCGGCGTCGGCGGGTGGCGGTCGATCACCAGCAGCACGATGCCGCCGAGGATCAGCGACACGCAGATCAGCCGGGGCGATTCGAACAGCACGGTCTTGATCAGGTCGTGCAGGGCGATGCCGACCACCACCGCCGGCAGGAAGGCGAGCAGCACGCCGAACACGAAGCGCCGCGCCGCCGCGCTGGTCGGCAGGGCCAGCGCGATCGTGGTCAGCCGCCGTGCGTAGACGGTGAGAATCGCCAGCACGGCACCAAGCTGGATCAGCACCTCGAAGGTCTTGCCGGTCGATTCGAAGCCGAGGAAATGGCCGAGCAGCAGGATGTGGCCCGTCGACGACACGGGCAGGAATTCCGTCAGTCCCTCGACGAGGCCGAGCAGCGCCGCCTCGAGAATAGTTCCGGCATCCATGCCCGGCTCTCCTGGATTTCCGGGGACCACCCCGGCGATTGCTGCAATTGAGGGACGCGTCGAAACCGTTTGTTCACCGGTGCGATGCGCTCTATAGAGACCCTTCCGCCGGGCGCCGCGTGATGCGCCGGCGAGGGGTCACGAGGATGAGACGAGGTCGCCGGGCGAACCATCCGCCTCTGCCGACCTTACGTCCGTGACGGTTACCAATTTCCGACAGACCCGCTCGGCCTCGGGCCCGGAACCATCGATGCTGAAACTCTTCCACCATCCGTTCTCCGCCGCCTCCCGCTTTGCCCGCCTGATGCTCTCCGAACACGACTGCAAGGTGGAGTTCGTGACTGAACGGCCCTGGGAGCGGCGTCCGGACTTCCTGCAGATCAATCCGGCCGGCAGCGTGCCCGTACTCGTCGAGAATGACGGGCCGCCGATCGCCGGCGCGCCGGTGATCATGGAATACATCGACGAGACGCGCGGCTACGCCATGGGCGATCGCCGGCTGATGCCGAATCACCCGGAGGCGCGCGCCGAGATGCGCCGGCTGGTGCTGTGGTTCGGCCAGAAGTTCCACGAGGAAGTGACGCACTATTTCGTCCACGAGCGGATCTTCAAGCTGGAGATCCCGTCCTCGCGGGGCGGCGGTGCCCCCGATTCGCAGATTCTGCGCGCCGCACGCGCCAACATCCGCCACCACCTGCGCTACATCGGCTGGTTGGCGGGCAGCCGCGACTGGCTGGCCGGCGAGCGCATTTCCTTTGCCGACCTTGCCGCCGCCGCCGAACTGTCGGCGATCGACTATATCGGCGAGGTACCGTGGGACGAGGATCCCCACGCCACCGCCTGGTACGCCCGGGTCAAGTCGCGCCCGTCCTTCCGCGGCCTGCTCGCCGACAAGGTGACGGGCCTGCCCGCCTCGCCCACCTATGCGGATCTCGATTTCTGAGGCCACGTCGTCCACATTGCCTTCATGACCGCCGATCCGCTCAGGGCCGCCCGCGACCGCGCCGAACGCCTCGGCTTCGGAGCGCTGCGCGTGACGACGCCGGAGCGGGTTGCCGAAGCGGGGCTGCGGCTGCGGGAGGCGATCGCCGAAGGCCATCACGGCACCATGGACTGGCTCGCCGACACCGCCGACCGCCGCGCCGACCCGCGCCTTGTCTGGCCGGACGTGCGCTCGGTCGTCATGCTCGGCCTCAACTACGGGCCGGAGGGCGACGCGCTCGCAAATCTCGCCGACCCGTCCGTCGCCAACATCTCCGTCTACGCCCGCGGCCGCGACTATCACGACGTGATCAAGGGCAAGCTGAAGGAGATCGCCGGGCTGGTCGAGCGCGACACCGGCGCGAAGGTGAAGGTGTTCGTCGACACCGCGCCGGTGATGGAAAAGCCGCTGGCCGCCAGCGCCGGCCTCGGCTGGCAGGGCAAGCACACCAATCTGGTCTCGCGCGACTTCGGCTCGTGGCTGTTTCTCGGCGCGATCTTCTGCGCCGCCGAGCTTGTGCCCGACGCGCCGGAGGACGACCGCTGCGGCTCCTGCCGGGCCTGTCTCGACGCCTGCCCGACAAACGCCTTTCCCGCGCCCTACCGGCTGGATGCGCGGCGCTGCATCTCCTACCTCACCATCGAGCATGCCGGGCCGATCCCGGCCGAATTCCGGGCGGCGATCGGCAACCGGATCTACGGCTGCGACGACTGCCTGGCGGTCTGTCCCTGGAACAAGTTCGCCCAGACCGGCGCCGAGATGAAGCTGTCCGCCCGGGCGGATCTGATGGCGCCACCGATCGCCGACCTGCTCGGCTTTGATGACACGGCCTTTCGCGAGCGCTTCTCCGGTTCGCCGGTCAAGCGCATCGGCCGCAACCGCTTCCTGCGCAACCTGCTGATCGCCGCCGGCAACTCCGGCACGGGTGCGCTCGGCGGCAAGGTGACGGCACTGCTGGACGATCCCGATCCGGTGGTGCGCGGGACGGCGGTTTGGGCCGCCGGACGGCTGCTGCCGGCCGAGGATCTGGCGGCGCTTGGCGCCTCGCGGCTTGATCAGGAAACCGACCCCGAGGTGCGTGCCGAATGGGATGCAGTGCTTGGGCCAAGGCCCGCGGACGAGACCGGCGACAGGGGCGGGAAAGCCTGCTAAAGGTCGCGGCACGTCGGCAGGGCGCACCGAAATCAGGCAGTTTCGGGCGATGGCCGCATGCGTGAAATCCTTCTCTCCTTGCGGGAGAAGGTGGTCGCGAAGCGACCGGGTGAGGGGTGGCGGCGCCGCCGTCCCCTCACCCGCCCCTTCGGGGCACCCTCTTCCGCAAGGGGAGAGGGCCGCGTGCGGCATCGCCTCGGATGTCGCCGTTCCGGTGCCCGGCCGCTTCCCTTGTCCTGCCACCGGAAACCGTCATGCGTCAGGCCAGCCTCACCCGGACCACCTCCGAGACCGACATCACCCTCTCCCTCGATCTCGACGGGACGGGCAAGGCCGAGATTTCCACCGGCGTCGGCTTCTTCGACCACATGCTGACCCAGGTGGCCCGCCACGGCCTGTTCGACCTGAGGATCTCCGCAAAGGGCGACCTGCACATCGACGACCACCACACGGTCGAAGACGTCGGCATCGCGCTCGGCAAGGCCTTTGCCGAGGCGCTCGGCGACAAGAAGGGCATCACCCGCTACGCCGACTGCCATCTCGCCATGGACGAGGCGCTGACGCGCTGCGCGATCGACGTCTCCGGCCGGCCGTTTCTCGTCGCGAAATTCGGCTTTTCGACCCCGAAGATCGGCACCTTCGACACCCAGCTCGTCGAGGAGTGGTTCCGCGCCTTCGCCATGAACGCCGGGATCACGCTCCACGTCGAGACGCTGAGCGGCGCCAACGACCACCATGTGGCCGAAAGCGCCTTCAAGGCGCTGGCGCGCTGCCTGCGCACCGCTGTGGAGATCGACCCGCGCCAGGCCGGCCGGATTCCCTCCACCAAGGGAACGCTTTGATCCGCGCGCCGGTTTGGGATATCGACCGGACATGACCGCCGCGCGGACACGCGTGCGCCGGACGACCGCCGACAGGGAGCATCGGCCATGACCCTTCACGCCGCCTATGTCGCGCCGGGCACGACGCGCGACAGCGATCCGGACCGGATCGACGTGCGCTTCGTCAAAGACGGCATCGCCTGGCCCGCGCTGGTCCTGCCCTTCGTCTGGCTGGTCTGGCACCGGATGTGGTGGGTGCTGGCCGGCTTCATCGCCGCCAGCCTCGCGGTCGAGGCGATCGGCCAGCTGTGGCGGCCCGAGGCGGCGACCGTGCTCGGCCTGCTGCTGGCCGTCGCCTTCGCGGTCCATGCCAACGACCTGCGCTGCTGGTCGCTGGAGCGGGCCGGCTGGCGGCTCGCCGGCGTGGTCGAAGGCAAGGACCGCGACACCATGGAACTGCGCTTCTTCACCGGCCTGCTGGTCGCGCCGCGCCGTGCCGCCCCGCCGGCCGCATCTTCGCCCTCTCCCTTTGCCGGGGCACAATCCCGCCCGTCCGGCATGCCGGCGGTGATCGGCTACCTGCCGGCAACCCCGCGCGGAGGCACACGATGAGCGTCGCGATCATCGACTACGGCTCCGGCAACCTGCGTTCGGCCGCCAAGGCGATCGAGCGGGCCGCCCGCGAAAGCGGATACTCCGGCGCGGTGACGGTCACCGACGACGCCGAGACGGTGGCGGGCGCCGACCACATCGTCCTGCCCGGTGTCGGCGCGTTTGCCGACTGCCGCCGCGGCCTCGACGCCCTGCCCGGCATGATCGACGCGCTCACCGGCGCGGTGATCGCCGGCGGGCGCCCGTTCCTCGGCATCTGCGTCGGCCAGCAGCTGATGGCGAGCCGGGGGCTGGAGAAGGAGACCACCGAGGGCCTCGGCTGGATTCCCGGCGACGTGACGCTGATCGAACCATCCGATCCGGCGCTGAAGGTGCCGCACATGGGCTGGAACACCCTGGACGTCGCCACCGCACATCCGGTGCTCGCCGGCATTCCCACCGGCGCGGACGGCCTGCACGCCTATTTCGTCCATTCCTATCATCTGCAGGCGGGCGATCCGGCCCACGTGCTCGCCACCGCTGACTACGGCGGCAGCGTCACCGCCATCGTCGGCCGCGACAACCTCGTCGGCACCCAGTTCCACCCCGAAAAGAGCCAGGCGCTGGGCCTCGCCCTGCTCGGGAACTTTTTGAGATGGCGGCCGTGAGAGCGCGGGGACGGATCGAGGACGGCGGACGTCTTCCGTTCGGCGTCACGCCACGCCCGTTCGGCATCACTCTGCATCTGTTCGACGTGGCTCCGCTCCTGTTCGTCGTCATTCCCGCGAAAGCGGGAACCCATCGTGCCGCGGGGATCACCGGAGAGAGAGCATGAGGCCCATCCGACCGGCTTCGCATGCCATCAGAACGTCGACCCGTGCGGAGAGTTGGGTTCCCGCTTTCGCGGGAATGACGATCAGGGGGCAGTGCGGGGCGATCCGACACTGCCGCCCGCTTTCGCAACACCGCCGCCAGCCTTCGCAACACCGCAGCCAGCTCACGCGCCGCTCCTGCAGTCTTTCGCAACACCCCTGCCATCCGGGACCACCCCATGATCCTCTACCCCGCCATCGACCTCAAGGCCGGCCAGTGCGTGCGGCTCAAGCTCGGCGACATGAACGAGGCGACGGTCTACAACGAGACCCGGCGGCGCAGGCCCGGGCCTTTGCCGACATCGGCTTTCCGTGGCTGCATGTGGTCGATCTCGACGGCGCCTTCGCCGGCGCCAGCCGCAACGGCGCGGCGGTGGAGGCGATCCTGGCCGCAACCTCGATGAAGGTGCAGCTCGGCGGCGGCATCCGCAGCCTCGAGGCGATCGAGGCCTGGCTCGACAAGGGCATCGCCCGCGTGATCCTCGGCACCATCGCCGTGCGCGATCCGGCATTGGTCCGCAGCGCGGCGGCACGCTTTCCCGGCCGGATCGCGGTGGGCATCGACGCGCGCGGCGGCAAGGTGGCGGTGGAGGGCTGGGCCGAGGCTTCCGAGCTCACCGCCGTGGATCTGGCGAAGAAATTCGAGGACGCCGGGGTGGCGGCGATCATCTACACCGACATCGACCGCGACGGCATCCTCAAGGGCCTCAACATCCCCTCGACGCTGGAGCTGGCCGCCGCCGTGTCGATCCCGGTGATCGCCTCCGGCGGCCTTGCCTCGATGGACGACATCGACCGGCTGCTCCAGCCCGACTGCGCCATCCTCGACGGCGCGATCACCGGCCGCGCGCTCTACGACGGCCGCCTCGACCCGGCGGCGGCGCTGGCGAAGATCGCTGAATTTCGAAAAAGCCGAGTCGAATGAATCGGTTGGCGAGTTATGATCAGTTTCTCTACAAACTATTGACTTTTAATACATAATTCCCATTATATAGGAAATGGATCGGGGGTTCTCGGTCGGCGTCTGGCCCTGGAGCAATCCGGGGCTTTTCGCTATGGCTCGACAAGAAAGTCCCTCGGCGTGTTTCTTCGGGATTTCATCCGCCCCACAAGCTTTTTCTCGATAATCTCATAGGCTCGGTTTTCCTGTTGAGGCCGCAAATAATGGATTCCGATCGGCCGTGCAGTCAGATCGGCGATCTGAAGACCGGCAGAATTGGCCTTCTTGTCCACAAAGACGACGTCAAGGTTGGTCAACGGCTTGCGCGGCGCGTTTGCTCCCGAGACGATCCTGCGGAAGGCGAGTTCAAGATCACGGTCTTCCTTGTCGCCCCGGCGCTCGAA